>DATEPO010000407.1:0-23232 GCA_035273145.1 Nitrospiraceae bacterium | reverse complement strand
TCATCTCCAGGGTCTCTTCAAATTCCTTCCGCTGGCGATCCCGCATAATTGTCAGGGCCAGGGCTTCGAGATTTTCATTCGTGAGGGGCTCCTCGCCTATCGTCTGGACTGTGCCTTGAATCCGATAGCTGGCGGGAAGGTCGACCGTCAAGTAAATGTCTGATGCATCCCGGTCGACCATCACTTTGAGGAGTTGCCGAATATCGAGCGACATGGATTCCTCCGCGCGAAGTGCAACGTTGAGCGCCCGTCGCCTACGACGACGGCGTCTTAGGCTGCGCCAATGGCCGTGCCGGCAAAAAGATTGGGATTCATGCTGCGAGACTGCGCCTCTGCTTTCGTAATGACGCCTCGTGATGTCAGATCAACGAGGGCCATGTCCATGGTTTGCATGCCGTCCTTTTGGCTCGCCTGCATGATTCCCGGGATCTGATGGAGCTTTGCCTCGCGAATGAGGTTTCGCACGGCGGTGGTTGCCGTCATCACTTCTAATGCGGCCACGCGACCGCCGGTCTTCTTCTTGACCAAGGTTTGCGTCATGACGCCTTCGATGGATTCAGAAAATTGCGCGCGAATCTGTGATTGCTGGTTCGGTGGAAATACGTCGATCACCCGGTCGACCGTCTTGTACGCACTGGAGGTATGCAGGGTCCCAAAGACTAAATGACCGGTCTCGGCCGCGGTCAAGGCCAACTGAATCGTGTCGAGGTCCCGCATTTCGCCGACGAGCACAATGTCCGGGTCTTCGCGTAAGGCCGATTTCAGGGCGTTGGCAAACGAATGGGTATGAGAGCCGAGTTCACGCTGGTTGATGAGGCATTTTTTAGATTTATGGACGAACTCAATAGGATCCTCGATGGTTAGAATATGGCCCTCATAGGTCTCATTGAGATAATTAATCATGGCGGCCAGCGTCGTTGATTTTCCCGAGCCGGTTGGTCCGGTGACAAGGATCAAGCCTTTCTCTTTATCGCACAACTGCCGAACGATGGGAGGCATATTGAGCTGTTCGAGGGGAAGAATTTTGGTCGGAATCGTCCGGAAGACGGCGCCTTCACCGCGCCGCTGCATAAACACATTGACGCGAAAACGGGCGATATCTCCCATCTCAAACGAAAAATCGCATTCATGATGTTCTTCAAATACGCGCCGCTGCGAATCGCTCATCATGTCGTACACCATGGCATGGACTTCTTGCTTGGTCAGGGCCGGATGATCAAGTTTTTTAATTTCGCCATTCAGCCGTAGCATAGGGGGTTCGCCTGAGCTCAAATGACAATCCGAAGCGCCCTGCTGCACGCCGAAACCCAACAACTGCGCGATATCCATCGTGGCTCCTTTATCCGGACAGACCGGTCCTTAAGGAATGAGACCCTAGGCCACTGTAAGTATAACGTAGGTTTTAGTTCTGTCTATGGAGCTATACCGAGTTCCCCACCGGCCGTTGCGAAGGCCGCGAGGACCTGATCCAATTGTTCGCGGGTATGTTCCGCGGTGACTGTGGCGCGGATGCGGCTGGTATTTTTCGGCACGGTCGGCGGGCGGATGGCCGGCGCATACACCCCGAGTTCTAGGAGGCGTTTTGCAAACACCTCGGTCTTTTCAGCACTCCCGATCATAACGGGAACGATGGGACTGACCGTCGGCGCGAGGTCGAATTTCAACGCCCGGAGTCTCTCCACAAAATATCGTTGATTGTTCCATAGACGAGCCAGTCGTTGAGGCTCGGACCGAAGAACTTGGATAGCGGCTGCGGCTGCAGCCGCCGTCGCGGGCGGCGGAGCGGTAGAAAACATCAACGGCCGTGCGCGGTTGATGAGGTACTGAATGAGACCGGTCGGACCCACGACGTAGGCGCCGCTGGTCCCGAACGCCTTACTGAGGGTGCCCATATGAAAAGGAATCCGTGATTCTACGCCGCAATGCTCTAACGTGCCGCGCCCCGTACGCCCCATGACGCCGGTGCCATGGGCGTCATCCACAAGCAAACGCGCGCCATACCGTTCTGCCAGGTCCGCCATCTCAACCAACGGCGCGGCATCGCCATCCATACTGAAGATCCCTTCCGTGACGATCAGTATTTCACGGCCGGTAGAACGTCTGTCGAGCAAACCTTGAAGCTGCCGCATATCGCCATGCCGAAAGACACGAAATTCCGCGCCGCTCAAGCGGCTTCCATCAATGAGGCTGGCATGAGAAAGTCGATCGGCCAGGATAAGACCGGTGGCATCAACTAATGTCGGAATGAGCCCAATATTCGCCAAATATCCAGAACCAAAGACCAGGGCCGATTCTGTCTGCTTGAAGTCAGCTAATGTGCGTTCCAGTTCATTGTGAGGAGACAATGTCCCGGAAATAAGCCGCGATGCGCCTGATCCGACTCCGAACCGTTCAGTCGCTTCGATAGCCGCCTGTTTCAGCGCAGGATGCGTGGCCAATCCGAGATAATCGTTTGAGGCCATGAGAATGACCGGCCGACCGGCAATCGTTACAGTCGGGCCGGGAGCGGAGTCGATCACGCGCAGACGGCGAAGTACATGGCGTTCTTCTAATGCACGCAATTTGTCTTCAAACATGAGAAGGTACGCTATACTGCAGTCAAAAGAAGAGTCAACGTTAGGAGTGAGAGCCGCGGGCTGCTTCATTGACAACCGATCCAGCAACCTTGTATAAGGCGTCCCACCATGTCATACCGCATTAGAATCCCAACCAAAAGTATGCCGACCGACGAAGCCCATCTTTTAAGTGGATTAGAGCGAATGGGGCTCGCTCTTCAACAACGCAGTCGGCAGATCTTTATCGGCTTGGGCGTGCTCCTGATTGCGATCGTGATTGTCGGAGTGGTGATCTGGTTGGATCATCGACATGCACAGCAGGCCGTGGACTTGGAACGGCAGGCGACCCGGCTGTATCTGGACCGTCCGGTGGATAAGCCTCAACAAGCGGATGAAAATCTGAAGCAAGCCATAGCGCTCTACCGTCAACTGCTGGATCAATATCCCAGGACTTCCAGCGCTCAGTTGGCGCTCTTTCAGTTAGGAAATGCATTAGTCCAAGCAAACGATATGGCGGGCGCGATTGATGCCTATCAAAGATATGTCGCGATGTATCCCGAAAATAAGCCGTTACTTGGAATGGTTCTCCAACGGCTTGGCTATGCGTTTCTAATAAAAGGCGACCAGGATGCGGCAACGAAAGTCTTTACGACGGCACTCGACACGCCGGGGACTTTGAATAAAGATCAAGTTCTGTATGAATTAGGCAAGATTGAAGAAGCACAATCTCGTCCTGAAGGCGCGCTGGCGCGCTATCAAGACTTGTCGAAAACCTACCCCAACTCTCCGTTTGCCGGTGAAGCCACCGTCCGGGCGAAAGCGCTGGAAATGAAGACTTCATCTTCAACCCCCGCAGCCGGAGCAACGCCTGGCACGGCGCATCAACCCGCTACAGAGACGAAGAAATAGATCCAGACAGAATGGTGCGACTTCGAAAGGGTTAATGCCCTGAACCGATGGTGAGGAGATCGCCGGGTTTGATTCCTCTCGCGGTGAGACTATTCCTGGCCTTGAGTTGAGCCACGGAGAGATTGAAGCGTTTGGCAATCGTCCAGAGCGAGTCGCCACCCCGGACACGATAGGACCCGCTTGATTCACTCCGATTCTTCCCTTTTTTGACGAGCAGAGGGGTTGGTTTCCACGTGGGGATTTTATCCAAGGCTTGAACAACCGCCTCTTGGCTTCCAACCGGCACTTTCAGGTGGTAGTTCTGGTCGTCCGGCGGCGTGACATCACGCCGCAACTCAGGGTTGAGTCGGCTCAACTCAGTAAAAGGAATGCCGGCAGCAATGGCAATCTGTTGAAGTCGGACGGACCGATGGACAATGACTTCTTCAAATTGATGAGGAGCCGATGGCTCTTGCATAAATCCATATTTGTCGGGGTTCTTCGCAATAATCGTGGCCGCCATAAATCGGGGCACATACTCTTTGGTTTCTCGGCGGATATGTTTGGTTTGAGCGATTTCCCAAAAGCTGTCCGCCCTGCTTTTTTGTAGCGCCCGCATAACTTTGCCTTCTCCGGCATTGTACGCCGCCATTGCCAATGGCCATGCTCCGAACATATCGTACAAATCACGGAGATAACGGGCGGCTGCGATCGTCGATTTGATCGGATCGCGCCGTTCATCCACATATTGGTCGACGCGTAATCCATAGACGATCGCCGTGCCCTTCATGAACTGCCAGGGACCTGTCGCCCGGGCACGCGAGTAGGCATGAGGATTAAAACCGCTTTCCACGAGAGACAAATAGACTAGATCGCCGGGAAGATTGAATTCAGAGAAGATGTTTTCGACAATGGGCTTATAGTGGCCCAGCCGTGTGAGCCACTGCTCGAATCGATTGCGAATCGCAATGTGGAAAAACCGTATGTGACTTTCCACCTTATCGTTGCGTACGATAGGGAGATTGAGAATTGAGGCAATTTCTTCTTTTGCGGCAGTCGCTTCGACCGGAACATCGAGGCCTTTCCCCGGGGATTTGAAGACCTCGGCAAACCGCCATGGCAATGAGAAACGAGGCTGTAACGTCAGCACACCCTCTAAATTTATCTCCAGAGAAGGAGATCCGCTTTCTAGGCCTTCGCCATCTTGCATTGGTTGAACAGCGTTGGACTCGTCAAATTCATCGTCCAGCGACAGTTCTGCGGAAGGCGGCTGACTGTCAGCCGACAGCCGCCCAGCTAAGGCAGATGGACATTCGCCAAGGGTAATCGCCCCGACTAAGAGAGGGCTTGCGATCATCAATCTGTAAAAAAGCCGACTCTTGGCGTGAAGAACCAACATAGTTCCAGTTCCAATTGAGAATGGACGATCTTAATTCTTAATGTAGCCGTAGAGTAGCGGCGGTCCCTTCTATTGTCAAGAAATCACCCTCTCGTTGGCTCCCAGTTCCCTCCAGTCAGTGGTTGAGTGAGGGCAAGAGGTTCTTCATTGAACTGATGCAAGCTACTGAAATTAGGTACTTCATAGGCTGTCTGCGCCTTGACAGCCGGTGGAGCGTATGGTAGCGTACCGCCTTTCCTCGACCGGAATGGCCCAGTCCATTGCTCTGAGTAAGGAGACGACAACGATGCTGAAGCGCTATCTATTGGCTCCGGGACCGACACCCGTCCCGCCTGAAGTTTTACTGGCGATGGCCAAGCCGATTATTCATCACCGTGCCCCTGAATTTGCCCAAATCTTCGGTGAGGTTCGTGAGGATTTGAAATGGCTTTTCCAAACAACTAATGATGTGTTGATCTTCGCCTCTTCCGGTACGGGAGGAATGGAAGGGGCCGTCTCAAACTTTCTGTCTCCAGGCGACAAAGCTCTCGTAGTGAATGGTGGCAAGTTCGGTGAACGATGGGGAAAGCTCTGCAAGACATTCGGCGTTCAGGTCATCGAATTAAAGGTTGAATGGGGCCATGCCGTCAATCCTCAAGCTGTTGCGGACGCGTTGAAAAAGGATCCTTCCATTAAGGCGGTATTTGTTCAAGCCAGCGAAACTTCGACCGGTGTTGCCCATCCCACCAAAGCATTGGCCGAAATTGTCAAACTACATGAGGGGACCATCCTCGTCGTCGACGCCATTACGGCTTTAGGCGTGTTCGATATTCAGACCGATGCATGGGGTGTCGATGTGGTGATCACGGGATCCCAAAAGGCGCTCATGCTGCCTCCTGGACTTGCATTCGTCAGCGTCAGCGAGAAAGCGTGGCAGATGGCCGACAAGGCCAAGAATGCGGCGTTCTACTTTAATTTTAAAAAGGAACGGGAATCACAAGTCAAGAATCAAACGGCATATACACCCGCCGTTTCGATGATTTTAGGCCTGCAGGAAGTGCTCAGAATGCTCAAGGCCGAAGGGTTGGAAAATGTGTTCCTGCGTCAGACTCGATTAGCGCATGCGATGCGAGAGGGAGCTAAGGCAGCGGGTTTGTCTCTGTTCCCAAAAGAATCTCCCAGTGATGCCCTGACGGCTATCTGTTCGCCGGATGGCGTCGATGGGCAAGCGATCTACAAAAACCTTCGTGTGCAATATGGCATGACAGCGGCCGGCGGGCAGGATCATCTGAAGGGGAAGATTTTCCGCCTGTCACACATGGGATACATGGACAGCTTTGATGTGATCGCGGCGTTGGCCGCCGTGGAAATGGTGTTGAAAGGGCTGGGGCATTCCGTGAAATTGGGCAGCGGCGTTGCGAAAGCGCAAGAACTGCTCATGGCGTAAAGACGGTCAAAACCTTTATCGCAGTTGAGGCAGCCGTGAAAATTCTCGTGAGTGATAGCCTGTCGAAGCAAGGCATCGACATCCTGCAAAAGGCCGGGTTTACGGTCGATGTGAAGACCAAGCTCTCGAAAGAGGAGCTGCTGAAAGAAATACCGTCTTACGATGGGTTGATCGTCCGATCCGGTACCAAGGTCACAGCCGAGGTCATCGCGGCCGCGGAGAAGTTGAAAGTGATCGGCCGAGCAGGATCGGGATTGGACAACGTGGATGCGCAAGCTGCCACTAGGCGCGGCATTGTCGTCATGAACACGCCCGGCGGGAATACCGTCACCACCGCCGAACATACAATGGCCATGATATGTGCGATGACTCGTCGAATTCCGCAAGCCACGGCATCCATGAGAGCCGGGAAATGGGAAAAAGAAAAATTCATGGGCGTCGAGTTGTACAACAAGACGCTGGGCATCGTAGGGATTGGGCAAATCGGCGGATACCTGGCCAAACTGGCGCAAGGTATCTCGATGAATGTCATTGCGTTTGATCCCTATATGGCGGAGGAGCGGGCTCGCAAAATGGGCGTCGAGATTGTGGATCTTCCTGAGCTCTACAGAAGGGCGGACGTCATTTCTGTGCATACGCCATTGACGGCTGAAACCAGGTCATTGATTAATGCGGCGGCAATTGCGCAGATGAAGTCCGGTGTGATGATTGTGAATTGCGCCCGAGGCGGCATCGTCAATGAAGTGGATTTGGCCGAAGCCCTGAAGTCGAAGAAGGTCGCTGCCGCTGCATTCGATGTGTTCGATGAAGAGCCGGTCAAGCCGGATCACCCTCTGCTGGCATTGGAAAATTTCATTTGCACGCCGCACATCGGGGCCTCCACCACCGAGGCACAGGAAAATGTGGCGATCGGGATCGCGGAACAGATCGTGGATTACTTTACCAAGGGGATTGCGCGTGGTGCGGTGAATATTCCATCCGTTCCGCCTGAGTTGCTGCCGACGTTGCACCCCTACTTAGCACTGGCAGAAAAGATCGGCCTCCTCCAAGCTCAACTGTATGAAGGCGGGTTGGAGCGGGTTACCGTCGAGTATAGCGGTGAAGTGGCCTCGTTATCCGTTGCCCCGCTCACGCTTGCAGTCTTGAAAGGGTTGCTCACGCCGATTCTCGAAGACGCCGTCAATTATGTGAATGCACCGGTCATTGCCAAGGAACGTGGCATCGAAGTGAAGGAAGTCAAGAGCAGCGATGCTGGAGATTTCATCAGCGTGATTCGCGTGCGGGTCGAGGCCGGTAAAAAGACCCATCGCCTGGCGGGCACACTCTTTCATAAGAAAGAACCTCGAGTCATCGAGATCGATAATTTCCAAGTGGAAGTGATCCCGGAAGGACATATGCTGCTGATCCTCAATGTCGATAAGCCGGGGGTCATCGGAGCCGTCGGCCGGGTGCTCGGTGATCACAAGATCAATATTGCTCGGATGCAGTGTTCCCGTGAAGAGCGGGGTGGAAACGCCTTGCTGATCATCGGATTGGATGCGCCCTTGCCCAACGGCATTCTCCAGACCATTCAATCCGGACAGCATATTCTTTCTGTCATACTCGCCGATCTGTCCAGGGCGCAATAGGCGCGCGTCTTTGACGATGGCGCGCTCATCTTCATCCCATCGTGCTCGGAAGCGGCCCGGCCTTTCGGTTCCTGCCCAGCAACAGAAGCACGACCGCTCGCTCATCCCCGTCGGCATGGCCACGATTCTCCCGCACACCGCTCAGCGCGTACGCCATCTGGAAGACGTGTTGCTGACCACGCTCGGACGATGGGGTTATCAAGAGATTATCCCGCCGACATTTGAATATCTCGATGTGCTTCAAACCGGACTTGAGCCTGACCTGATCGAGAAGTGTTATAAATTTTCAGACCGCACAACCGGCCGGATTCTCCTGTTGCGTCCCGACGTCACGGCGCAGATCGCCAGGATCGTCGCCATGGGAATGGTCGGCTCGCAGATGCCGCTGCGATTGTGCTACCGGACGACGGTCTTTCGCTACGAACCGGAACATGCCGGACGGGAGCGCGAAATCTTTCAGGTGGGCGCCGAACTGATCGGGACCGACACGGTGGCTGCCGACGCCGAGATGATTGCGCTCATGGGGGAGTGTTTGCAGCAATTGGGTCTGCAGGACTTCAAGATTTCATTGGGCCATGTCGGTTTCTTCAAGGCGTTGCTCGCCAAATCCGGCCTGTCGGTGGAAGGGCAAAAACGGGCGGAGCAAGCGGCGGCCCGGAAGGATCTCCCGCGGCTTCAAGAAATTCTTCATGATGAGCAGGTGTCAGGCGCTCAAGCTCGCGCGCTCCTCGAGACGCCCGGATTATATGGAAAGGAAGAAGTGCTCGCACGCGGCCGGACGCTTGCGGGTCGAGATCTTGACCTGCGCGCCGCCCTGGATCGATTGACCGAAGTTTATGCATTACTGTCAACCTCGGATTTAAAAGATCGCCTCTTGTTGGACCTCGGGGAATTCCGAGGCTTTGAGTACTATGACGGGTTAGTCTTTGAAGTGTTTGCGAAGGGATTGGGCTATGAGATCGGCGGCGGCGGCCGCTACAACCATTTGATCGGCCGGTTTGGCCGCGATCTTCCTTCAACCGGATTTGCATTCGATGTGGATCGTTTATTTCAAACGATGGAACGGGTCGACGGTGAACCGGTACGGTCCGACGTGCATTGTCTGATTTGTAGTGCCTCCGATCAGCAAGCGCATGCCTTCGAAGTCGCAAGAATCCTTCGACAGGGCGGCTTTCGCATCGTGCTGGGGCATGTGGCCGGGGCTCGCCCACAGGCGCTTCGTCTGATCCTTGACGAGGGCGCGCGACTCGGGGTGCAGATGACCGTGTTAGTCGGCCGTGATGGGATTCCCTCCGATAAAGTTGTGGTCATAGCGGGCTCTCCAAACGCTCAGCAGCGGACCGTCACAATAAAAGAACTCCCAAACTTGCTTCGTCGTTAGTTCAAGTTCAATAGGGTGTAGCATGGCGATTAAAACCATGGCCATAGGCCGTTCGGAACAGTCCGAACCACGGCTGCCGCCTCAAAATCTCGAAGCGGAACAATGCATCCTCGGCGCCATTTTGCTGGAGAATCCCGCCATGGCAAAGGCGATGGAGCTGATTACCGAGGAAGACTTCTATCGGACTTCCCATAGGAAAATCTATCTCGCCATGTTGGAGCTCTCCGACCAAGGCGAAGTCATTGACCATATTACTCTGACGGAACATCTCAAGATTAAGAGCGAGCTGGAGGCTATAGGTGGATCAGCTTATCTAGCGGAACTTTTACAGGCGGTCCCGACCGCGGCGAACATCAAATATCATTGCCGGATTGTTCGGGATAAAGCGCTGCTTCGCGGCTTGATTACAACCTCGACGGACATCATTGCCCGCGGCTACGATGAAGCGGCGCCGGTTGATGACCTGTTGGATTTCGCCGAACGGTCCGTGTTCAGTCTGGCACAGGGTAAGCTCGGGCGTTCGTTTATTCGAATCAAAGACATCATCAAGGAGAGCCTGGATTACGTCGATGTGCTTTCCAAGCGGGATCACAATACGGTCACGGGCATTGCGACCGGATATGTAGAGATCGACGAAATTACCGCCGGCTTGCAGCCGTCGGATCTCATTATCATTGCGGCGCGTCCCAGTATGGGGAAGACCAGCCTGGCCCTCGGGATGGCGCAGCATGCGGCCATCAAACACGGGCACGTCGTCGGCATCTTTAGCCTTGAAATGTCCAAGGCGCAGCTAGTCCTTCGAATGCTGAGTTCCGAAGCTCGAGTCGATTCTCATGCGCTACGGACCGGACGGCTGCAGAAAGAGGATTGGTGGCGCCTTGCTGAAGCCGCCGGCAAACTCGAACAAGCGAACATCTTTATCGATGATTCAGGCGCGCTGACGGTCCAGCAAATGCGAGGAAAGGCCAGGCGTCTCAAATCGGAGCAGAAACGGCTCGATCTGATTGTGGTGGACTACTTACAGTTGATGCAAGGACGGAGCGATGCGGAGTCACGGCAGCAAGAGATTTCCGATATTTCCCGTTCATTGAAAGCGTTGGCGAAGGAACTGAATGTGCCGGTGGTTGCACTGTCGCAGTTGAGCCGTGCAGTCGAAGCCCGGAAACCTCCCATTCCTATGCTGGCCGATTTACGGGAAAGCGGCGCCATCGAACAGGATGCCGATGTCGTCATGTTTATCTACCGTGACGACGTCTATGACTCGGAGTCGGAGAAGAAGGGCATCGCCGACATCTTGGTTCGAAAACATCGAAATGGTCCAACCGGCGACAGACAACTGGTCTTCTTAGATAAATTCGCAAAGTTTGACAATCTCGAAGAACATCATACTGTTTGACACGCTCCCCCTCGAACCTTATAATTCGAGTGTGACGCGCTGACCTGCCTTCCTCACTCATTACCAGTTAGAGGTTACACGATGAGCAGCTCTGTCTACGTGGCTTTCTCGGCACGAGCGAGGTGGATAAGGGCTGCCGTACCCCTCCTCGTCGCGCTGTCGACCGTGGCATCTTGCACGACTGCGCCGAAAGCTGAAACGCGGCTCGCTTCCACGTCACAGCCTCTCCAAGCGCCCTCTACCCCGGCTCCGCTGCCGAAAGACTCCCGGGCGTACTATCATTTCCTTCTCGGGTACGAAGCCGAACTGAATCAAGACACCGGAAGCGCGATTCGCGAATATCAACTGGCCTTACGGAGCGATCCTGCTTCGGTCTACATCAAGTCCAGACTGGCGGTGCTGTATTTTTCGCTTGGCGATATGGCGCATGCCGTCGAGACCGCCGATCAACTGGCCCAAGCCGGCAGTCGGGATGGGCAACTGCATATTGTTATGGCGGGTATTTATGCGAAAGCCGGACAGAGCGAGAAAGCGCTACGGATGTACGATCGCGCCATCGAATTGGATCGCAATCAAAGCGAGGCGTACTTTTCAAAAGGGGTCCTGCTGGTCAATCTGAAGCGTTTGGACGAAGCCGAACGGGCGTTTGAACAAGGCATTGAGCGCTCCAAGGATTCCCCCATCGGGTATTACTATTTAGGACGCATCGAAATTGAAGCGAAGCAGTTCGGCCGCGCGATTCAGCACCTGAACCAGGCCATTCAGATCAACCCGCATTTTGAACCGGCGTATATGGCGTTAGCGGCGCTCTATGAGACCCAACAGGACCGGACCGGCGCCATCGCGGTCTATCGCAAATATCTGCAAGTCATCAATCCTCAGAGCAAGGAAATGCGGCACCATCTGATCCGCCTTTTCCTTCAGGATAAGGCGTACCACGACGCATTGAGCGAGCTGGACACGTTGTTACGAGAGGACCCGGACGATTTGGACGCGCAATTGCGGATGGGGCTGGTCTATGGAGAACTCAAAGAGTACCCGAAGGCGATCGCCCAGTTGACGAAGATCTTGTCGGCAAGGCCGGCCGAACTGCGCATACGGGATTATCTCGGCCTCATGTATGAAGAGCTGAAAGAGTATGACAAGGCCATTGAGGCCTATCAGGCTAACCTCAAGCTCCAGCCGACGTATGTAGATGGCCACCTTCATTTGGGATTTCTCTATTACCGCTTGAAACAATCCACCGAAGCCATCCCGCATCTAGTGGAAGTCGTCAAGCAGAACCCGAAACAGTCCGATGCCTATCTTCTGTTAGGCCTGACCTATTTGCAATCTGAACAGTACGCCTCTGCCTCGCAGGCCTTTGAAGAAGGGATCCGCTACAATCCTGGAAATCCAGACCTCCTGTTTAACCTGGGAACGGCATACGACAAGCTGAATCGGTTCGATGACGTCATTCGGACGCTGGAGTCGGCGCTCAAATTAGATCCTAAGCATGCCGACACATTGAATTATCTTGGCTATACCTATGCCGATCGGGACATGAAGATTCCGGAGGCCGTGGAACTGACGCAACGTGCCGTCTCATTGAAGCCGGACAACGGGTATTATGTCGATAGTCTCGCCTGGGCATTGTTCAAAATGGGGCGCTTGGATGACGCCAAAGCGGAAATCACGAAGGCAGCCACGTTGGTCAAGGATGACCCCGTGATTTACGAACACCTCGGTGAAATTTATTTGAAGCAGAACCTTCGCCAAGAAGCCAAAGAAGCATGGCTCCATTCATTAGAACTCGATCCTTCCAATTCTAAACTGATCGACCGCTATAAGGACCGGGGATTCGGCGATCCCACTCAGGAAGACCGAGTCCGCGAAGCCAAGCGGCGGGTTTCACAAAATACCCTCGATCATAAGTAATCACACTGAAGAATACTTTTCGGTTATCCTCTCTTTAGAGGTCCTATCCTTTCTGCTCTCCTGGTACCAAATCTTGTCCTTAAGTATCAATCTATGGAAAGCCCTGTATCGTTCTGTGCCATCCTTCCTTCTGAAGGTCACCTAACTCTTTGAAAACATGTAGTGACCAAATGTCGGCCTATCGGCATGAAAGGTGCTATCTCCCCTGCCAAGATGCGGGGTTCAAACAAAGGCGATGAACGGAGGGTCGGAGTGAGTCAACAAAGGAGGGGCATTATGAAGGCACTACGCAGTAGTAAGGGTTTTACCCTGATCGAGTTAATGATCGTAGTCGCGATCATCGGCATCTTGGCCGCCATCGCGATTCCGAACTTCTTGCAGTATCAGATGAAGTCGCGGCAGTCGGAAGCCAAGACGAACCTCATGGCCATCAAGACGTCCGAGGTGTCGTGGCAGGGAGAGCGTGGCTGCTTCCTGGCGGCTGCCGCCGCGCCAGCCATTGCACCGGCAGCCGGCACTAAGATGCAGGCGCAGAATTGGAACGCGGCTGGATCAGCCTGGCTTACTCCCACGGCTGCTGCCGCTACTGGATGGTGCGTCGGTGCTGCAGGAGCGGGCGTTTCGAGCGGAACTTTTGCGAACCTTGGTTTCCAGGCCACCGGTAACGTGATGTATCAGTATGCGACCGGAACGTATGCTGTCTCGTATACCTCCTGTCAGGGACCGACCGCGGCACCTGCTGCGACGATTACTGCAGAGACTGGAGCGACCGATGTTGGCCCGGGAGCTGCTGGTGTTCGCGCCACCGCAACAAGTAACCTGGATGGAGATGGTGCAGGTACCTGGCAGTCTGTCTGGGCCTCGGCCGATAGTACGGGCGCGCAAGACTGCACGACGGGCGTCTTCTAACCTGCTAGAAAACCTTAGCTAGCAACAAATGTCCCGCCGGCTGGTAATAGTCGGCGGGACCTTGCGCTTAAGCTTCTTATTGACTTCATGATATTTCTAGCCGTCAGACTATCTCACAACAAGTTTTCGAAATGTTCAGGGATAGGG
The DNA here is from genome assembly GCA_035273145.1 of Nitrospiraceae bacterium. Lineage (GTDB taxonomy): Bacteria > Nitrospirota > Nitrospiria > Nitrospirales > Nitrospiraceae > JAICXS01. Next base: position 9,586 of record DATEPO010000407.1, on the reverse strand, counting down.
ATGTGGCTTGCTGGAATGTGTACGGCGATCGGTCTCTTGATTCTGATCATCACTCTGCAGAAGAACCTGGATCGGCACATTCATACTCACCTGATTAAGATCGAAGAGTTGGCACAGCTTCCAGCAGGGGAATATCTCAAACCCTCCATGCTGGGCTATCAGCATCTTGGAGCGGACTTCCTCTGGCTCAGGATGCTTCAGGTACTCGGGAAGAAGCGTAATACAGCCGACGACTACGAATGGATTTATCATGCAATCGATGTGATTACGACGCTCGATCCTCAGTATGCGTACCCGTACTACGTGGGCGGAGTGGTTCTGACAAACCTGGCCAATCGAGTTGATTTGAGCAATCGTCTTCTCAAAAAAGGGCACAGGGAAAATCCCGGCGAATGGAACCTGCCGTTTTTGCTTGGCTATAACCACTACTTTCTACTGAGGGATGCCGCAAAGGGTGCAGAGTATATCGAGCGGGCGGCACGCACGCCAGGGGCACCGGATTTTCTCCCCGGGCTGGCGACGCGCATGTATGCTGAAGCGGGAAACCCGGATGTCGCTCTGCAATTTCTCGAGGCCTTGTGGAAGGAAAACCAGGACTTGGTGCTGCGGGAAAACCTAGAGACTCGCGCCAAGGAAGTGCTCATTGAGCGGGACCTGAGAACGCTCGAAAGAGCAGTCGAACAATATCACAAGAAACATCGCGTCTTTCCGGAAAACGTGACCGATCTTGTTTCCAGAGGGTATCTAGAACGGATTCCTAAAGAGCCGTTCGGGGGCACTTACGTAATCGATTCCAGAACCGGACATGTAGCCAGCAGCACCCACCCGAACAGGCTTAAAGTGTTTCGTCTAGATTTGGAAGGCGGCGTGTAGTTTATAGGAGTCTTTATGGATCTGCGCAGCGAACAAGCGGTTCATATTGATCGTCTCCGCAAAGTGTTTAGGGTAGGGTTCTGGGGGCGTCGTGTGACGGCTGTTGATGACCTGTCACTCACCGTCCACCGAGGGGAGGTGTTTGGATTTCTTGGTCCTAACGGTGCCGGCAAGACCACGACGTTGAAGATTTTAATGGGCCTGATCTATCCATCAAGTGGAACCGCCTGGATCATGGATCGGCCCATCGGTGATATACACGTGAAGCATCAGATCGGCTTCCTCCCAGAATCGCCCTATTTCTACGATTATCTGACCGGTGAAGAATTTCTACGGTTTTATGGACAACTGTTTGGTTTACATGGAGCAGCATTGGCTGCTCGGATCGATTATCTACTTCAGCTTGTCGGCTTACCGCATGTCAGGACCTTGCAGCTTCGAAAATTCTCCAAAGGCATGCTGCAGCGAATCGGCATCGCACAAGCGCTCATCAACGATCCTCATCTGGTCGTGCTGGATGAACCGATGTCTGGCCTGGACCCGGTCGGCCGAAAAGAAGTGCGGGATCTCATCTTGCGCTTGAAGGAAGAAGGCAAGACGATTTTCTTTAGTTCGCACATCCTTCATGATGCCGAGCTCTTGTGCGACCGGGTAAGCATTCTCGTCAAAGGCCGTATCGTTGCCATGGGGAGCGTGAAAGATCTGGTTGGACATGCGTCGGCATCTTCTGTCGAAGTCGTCGTAGAAGGACTTGGTGAAGAAGGGGTTGCGCACATACAGCCGATGGTGGAACGAATCACCGCCCAAGGTGGACGGACGCTCTTCGTCTTGAAAGGCCAAGGGCAGCTCAATGGCGTGTTGGATGTGATCCGAGCCGCCAAGACCACGCTCATTTCAGTCACGCCACATCAAAGTTCGCTGGAAGACCTTTTTATGAAGGAAGTGCACGAACAGGGGGCACGATCTGAATCATGACACGCATTCTTTCGATTAGCCTCAACACGTTCCGCGAAACGCTGCGCGAAAAACTGCTCTATAATCTATTGATCTTTGCGCTATTGATGATCGGTAGTTCGATCTTGCTCTCGCGTTTGACGCTCGGCGATGCAAATCGGCTGATTTTGGATTTGGGGCTTGCCAGTATCAACCTGTTCGGCGTGATTATTGCCATTTTTGTTGGAATCGGTCTCGTCAGTAAAGAGATCGATAAAAAAACGATCTACACGATTGTCTCCAAACCCGTTCCTCGGTATGAGTTCTTGCTAGGAAAATATCTCGGCCTGTGTATTACGCTTCTTGTAAATGCCGGGATCATGGTGGCCGGGCTGCTTGTCGTCCTGCATGTCATGGACGTTCCCATCGAGCTTGTGCTCTTCAAGTCGCTCCTATTGATCTTCATGGAATTGCTCGTGATCACCGCGGTAGCGCTTTTGTTCTCGACGTTTACCAGTTCGACGCTCAGCGCGATTTTCTCATTGGCCATCTACGTCATCGGCCATCTGTCCGCCGATCTGAAAACGTTTGGGGAGAAGTTGGATGCCATAAGTCGAGGCATCGCAAACGCCCTCTATTATCTGATGCCCAATCTGGAACGGTTCAATTTAAAGGGCCATGTCATCCATCGACTCGATATCGGCATGACCGATATGGCGTTGATTATCTGCTACGGGCTCGCCTATACAACACTCCTTCTCCTGACGGCCGCAATCATTTTTCAGCGTAGGGACTTTCAATAGCGTCCTCTTCTAGATGCTTGATCACGTTTAATAATGAGTCGGCCTTCCTAGTGTGAAGGAGGTGCTTGCATTGATTTCTCACTCCATGTATTCATAGTGGCCTTTCCGACACTGAGGATGAATGATTAGATTGACCGTGTTTTCCCGTTGATGGACTTGATGAGTAAGGAGGGTCGCATGTCGTTGCTTGAAAAAATTCGGAGTCGTTCCGCAGTGGTCGGTGTAGTCGGATTGGGCTACGTGGGCCTGCCGCTGGCTGTCTTGCAAGCGAAGACCGGATACCGCGTGTATGGTATTGATGAGGTGACGGAAAAAGTAGAACGGGTCAACCGGAGCGAAAATTATATCTCCGATGTGGATGATCAGGACCTGCGGCAGGTGGTGAGCGATCAGCGACTCACCGCGACGAGCGACTTCAGCGTGCTGGGCAAGTGCGATATTGTCCTGATTTGCGTGCCGACGCCGTTGACGCGGAATAAGGAGCCGGATATCAGTGCCATTTTAAAAGTGACCAACGAGCTGGCGAAATATGTCCACTCCGATATGCTCGTCGTCTTGGAGAGCACGACTTATCCTGGAACGACGGATGAAGTCATGATGCCGATCTTGACGAAGAAAGGTTTGAAGGTCGGCGATACATTGTTTATGGCCTTTTCCCCAGAACGGGTCGATCCCGGCAACCGATCATTCAAGACGCAGAATACCTTCAAGTTGGTCGGAGGTATCACCCCTGCCTGCTTGACGGTCGCGCAAACCTTCTATGAGCAGTCCATCGTCAAAATTTTTCCGCTCTCCTCTTCGCGTGTTGCGGAAATGGCCAAGGTCTTTGAGAATGTCTTTCGGTCTGTGAACATCGCGCTGGTCAACGAATTGGCGATCTTGTGCGATCGTATGGGCATGAACGTCTATGAGGTGATCGAGGCCGCGGCCACTAAGAATTTCGGTTTTATGGCTTTCTATCCGGGACCGGGAGTCGGCGGGCATTGTATCCCACTGGATCCCTATTACCTCGCGTGGAAGTCCAAAGAATACGATTTGCACACGCGGTTTATCGAATTAGCCGGGGAAATCAATGAAGGCATGCCTTACTATGTCGTGGCGAAGTTACAACGTGTGCTGAACAAGCGTGGAAAATGTTTGAACGGAGCGAAAGTATTGGTATTGGGCGTGACGTACAAAGCCGATGTGGAAGATCCACGGGAAACGCCGGCTTTAAAAGTGATGGAATTGCTTCAACATGAAGGAGCCGATCTGTCTTACGTCGATCCGTTCGTTCCAGGCGTTATACTCGATGGACGCTCTTATAAGGCGGTCCAACTGACGAAGGAACGCGTGCAACAGAGCGATTGTGTGCTCCTACTTACGGCCCACTCAGCGTTCGATTATGAAATGGTAGCGAGCCATGCACCTGTCATTTTCGATACCCGAAACGGCACCAAGCATGTCAAAGGGAATCGAGAAAAGATTGTGTTGCTCTAGCTGTGGGGAACAGACCCCAACGAATTGTAGTGCTTTTCTGTGCTTAATGAGGAGTCGTGTGTGAACGTCCCCCTGCTTGACTTGAAAACGCAGTATCAAACCATCCGCCGCGAAGTGCTTGCTGCCATTAATGTAGTATGCGACGAACAGGGGTTCATCCTCGGTCCGCGAGTCGCCGAGCTGGAGCGAAGTCTCGCAAAGTACATCGGCACGACGCATGCCGTCGGGGTGGCGTCCGGAAGCGACGCGTTGCTGCTTTCTCTCATGGCCGTTGGTGTCGCGGCAGGTGACGAAGTAATCACGGTGCCCTTCACCTTCTTTGCAACGGCCGGCGCCATTTCGCGGTTGGGCGCCAAGCCAGTCTTTGTCGATATTTGTGCCGACACGTTCAATATGAATGCCCATAATATTGAGTCAGCCATCACGCCTCGCACAAAAGCGATGATTCCCGTGCATTTATTCGGGCAGTGCGTCGAGATGGAAACGATCACGGTCCTCGCCAAGCGACACCGACTGGCGGTAATCGAAGATGCGTGCCAAGCCATTGGTGCCAAGCGCCACGGGATCATGGCGGGCGCTATAGGCGAGACCGGCTGCTTCAGTTTTTTTCCGTCAAAGAATCTCGGCGGGTTCGGCGACGGGGGACTGATTACTACCAATGATGAAAAGCTATACGAAGCAATGGCCATGTTGCGTGTGCATGGCAGCCGGGAGCGCTATCTCCATGAGTTGATCGGCATTAATAGCCGGCTGGACACGCTGCAAGCGACTGTTCTTCAGGTCAAGCTCAAGTATCTCGATCAATGGGCCGAAGGACGGAGGCGAAATGCCGCACGATACGAGCAACTCTTCACAGATGCCAAGCTGATTGATCGGGTGATGTTGCCGACAACCGCGAAGGGCAACGAGCATGTGTTCAACCAATTTACCATACGGGTGCAGAAGCGCGATGACCTGCGGGCATATCTAAAAGACAAGGGAGTCGGCACGGAAGTGTACTATCCCGTCCCCATGCATCTGCAAGCTTGCTATCGCGATCTTGGCTATCAAAAAGGTTCCTTCCCGATTTCAGAGCAAGCGGCCGAACAAGTCCTCTCCCTCCCCATTTATGCCGAACTTACCGCAGCACAACTTTCCTATGTAGTCGAGATGATCAGTGCCTTTTATAAGAGCCATTGAAGTAGACGAAAATATTCTTGAAACGAAACCACCGCGGCTGCAATCAGCGCCTCGCCAGCCCATCCGTGCCTTCCTTGAGTCCTGATCATTTTTTCCGCGGCAAATAGCGTCTCGACAAAAGCCGGAAATGCGGTGAAAGAAGCCCGTGCCGTTGAAGAGCCGGATGACCTCTATCGATTCCAAGGGTTTGTGCAGGCAGGACTGATTATGATGCCGCGCTTCGTGGAGATAAATGCGCCTCGTCCAGGGCTGCCGTCTTCGGCTCTGCAGGTCCAGAGCCCGCTGACCTTGTCGGAGATGGCGTCATGGCGTGATGAAATATTGAACGTGGGCGCTGCCGCTTCTGTCGTGGAGAGCGATCGCTCGGTATGGGCCGGCATTGGTCGCCGCGAAAAGACTACTTGATTATAGACCGTACTGACGGTAAGGCCTCCTTCTTGTCCCGACTGCTCTAAATTCCGAAGCCGAGACGTCAAGTCGACGATAGGGGCTTCGTTCGGAACTACCATTGGCTGAGCCCTGCGCGGGGTTGATGACTCGTGGGCAGCTGGTCCAAGGGTTGTCCAACGCTTGACGAACATGTGTCGATCAAATTCGACCGCCAATCCGTAACGGCGGTATTCCCATGTAAATTCGTTTCCATGATGCAGAGTCGTGGATGCGGGGAGCCCCAATCGATCAAAGACTTCATCACGAGACATGCCGATGGAGGGAGGAAGAATCGGCAGTATGGTTGAAGACTGATCGCCTTCAATCGTTTTTGGATGCCGACTGCTCGCGGCCAGCTTTGCCAATCGACGGGCATCCATTCGAAGCAATCGCCACACGGTGACGGTGTTGCGTGGACATCCGGGCGAGGCAGCTTCTTCAAAGACCATCTGCGTATCGACATATAATCCCGACATGTCGCGAGCCTGCGCATAGTTTAGGATTTCTTGCATGCCGTGACGGAATGCTTGTTGACGCCCCTCCTCCGCTGTTTTGGCACAAGAGCTCTGCCCTACAAAAAACCTGTCTTCTCCAAACTGAAACATCGCCTGTTCGGTCCAAAATGGGCGCGTCGGCGTCCCGGCCAAGGCCTCGCTGAAAATAAATGCGGAAATGACAGCAAGACACATGCAACCGACGAGACCCGCGTTTATCCGAGGCGGAAATTGGACTGTAGTGAAGCGGAGATGAAAGGCCATACCATCCATCCCGTACGGTAGTAGAACTAGAGGCGAGTAACGGTTCGATCCTACTCTTCTATTCTGTCGGTTTGCAATGGGGCTGCCCGGGCCTCCATCATCCTGATTCGGTGTGGTACGATCAAAGAACGAGCGTCAATATTCATCCCTCCTGGTTATGGACCCGAACTACTCAATGGCCTACCGACCCAATCGCGTCTCGCGACTGCGCCTGCTGCTGATCGGTCTCATGGCCGGCATGCTCGTCAGCTGCATGCCAACCTTTCTCTATCGCCACGCCGATCGCCTTGTGCTGTGGAAGATCGATGAGTACGTTGATTTGACACCCGATCAAAAAGTGTTCGTCCGGGCTCGGCTCAAAGATTTGCTGGCCCACCATCGGAAGAGCGCCTTGCCGGTCTATGAGCGGTTTTTGAGACAGATCAAGGAGCAAAGCGCAGACGGATTGGACCGCCAGGAAGTCGACTGGATGTTCTCCACCTATCAGCAATTACGGGCGGATCTCTTCGGGCGGATCGTGCCGGACGGCGCGGTGCTCGTCAGTTCCTTAACAGAACGGCAAGTTCGATATATGGAGCACATGTTTCAACGCGATCATGAGAAGGCCGTGCGCAAATTAAAGGAAGACCGCGATTCCCGTCTTTCAAGGCGGGCGTCGACGACGTTAGACTGGCTGAAAGACTGGTTTGGCGCATGGACAAAAGACCAGCAGCAGCGTATTAAGGAACTCAGCATGGCCTTGCCCGATCTAGCGGCAGTCAGGCTGGAATACCAGGGGGATCGGCAGCATGAATTCATTCAGATTGTTCAGTCAACCAAAGATCGGCAAGCGTTGTCAGGCTATCTTGAGCATTGGCTCTTGTTTCCGGAACAGAGCGCCCCGCCGGACTATCAGCATGCAATCGAAGACATGACAAATGCTGTAAAGGACATGGTCTTGACTGTCGACCGCATGATTACCGCTCAGCAACGGGCCCATGCGCTTGCGAAACTGCAACGTCTTATCGATGATGTGCATGCCCTGGCTGCCTCATAATGTGCGGCAGGGCGATCGTCGCTGATCATTGAACAGTGCCACCATCTTGGTTTCCCAAGCGCGCAAAACGGGAGGGTCCCTTGTCGGCTGAAGGCGCAATATCCTGCCAGCCAGATTCCGTATTGACGCGCTACACGTATGAGCCTAGAGTATTAAAGTGAATGTTTTAAGAGAGGAGGTCTTGATGACAGACCTAACTCCACCTGGCTTATGAGACCCGTTACCTGCGAAGAGTTCCTCTCCTCGCTAAGGCGGGCGTTCTAGCAAATCCATAGGCTCCTATGGTCTGCCGTAGTAGCTACCGGGTGCTAGTCAGCACATCCATATAATTTATGGAGCCCAACGAGCTACCGGGATTGATCAGAGCGAACTCAGGAAGAGGCGCTCTGAGGAGAAATGGAATCCGAAACTAGAAGCACCGACCTTTCGCGGTGTGCGGGTCTACAGAGATACAGCGAGAGGCTCACTGTAGAAAGGGGCTGTGCCGTTGGACGGTACAGCCCCTTTCGTTTTCAGTGCGTTGTTTTCTGCGTGTCTTTCTCTTCCTCTTCGGTTATCCTTCGCCAGGTTCATTCAGGCAAGAGAGCCTTGCAATGTCCACTCCTGATCGAATAACACGACGTGCCGATGGCCTCATTCGCGTCTGGTCATGCCTTCTTCCGGCACTCATGTTTCCCGTGCTGCTGTTCCTAAGCTGTGCCACGCATGCTCCGGGCGACGTGAGAGACAATCAGAGTCAACACAGGCTGATAGGGAAAACCAAGCAAGAGGTGTTGATCTGCGCAGGCATTCCCATCAAAGAACATGCACATGACGATATGGTCGAATTGATCTATTACAAAGAAGCGTCCCTGCTGGAAGAGTCCTTCCCAGGTTCAAAAGGCAGCGTACCAAAGAGCCATCATGGTTGTCGTGCGAATGTGCAGATCAAGGAGAATCGCGTGGTGGAAGTGCGCTACCGGTCTGTTCCAAATTCCTACCATGATGAGGACCACTGCGACGAAATCTTTGAATCTTGTACGATGCTCCAGAGCCAACCCTAGCCCGCGTGCATTTGCAAATCATGAAGAAAGTGCAGCGAGGCTGTTCGCTTCGTTCTGAAGAGTGGCGCTACCTTTCTCAGTGCAAGAGAGCCTATCCCGTGTCATTCACACCCACACAAGCTGTCTGGTCGACTCTCCGTCAGATGGGGGCTGGTTGGCAGCGCCTGTGTCCAACACTTCTAGGCGTCTGCTTAGCGGTGAATGTCTGGCTCGGTTGCAACGATCGCGCGTTTGGATTGGAAAAGTATGGTCGCCCCTTGCCTTCCATGGACAACGCAAGTGAGAAGGCCGAAGGTGAAGACCGGGAAGCGCAAGAGTCCCTAGTCGGTGGATATATGCTCACGGCGGCGTTTATTTCGAATCCGTCGTTTACGGCGCGGCCGGATAACACGGGCCGAGTCGGATTGCGTCATATGGTGCATCTGGAGCGGGATATTTATAAGCAATACCTCACGTTTTACACCGACCAGAATTTTTTCTCCGATCGGACCAAGGGATGGATCGAGCTTTCCGAGTGGGATATGACCTACGCGTTTACCGGAGTGCTGGGCCATTGGAATTGGCGAGTGCAGTATGAGCGGGATGCTCCGTTGGATAAAAGCGGCCTCAAACAAATCTATTCAGATTCGCTGGTGACGTATCGCATCAGGACCGATGAGGATTGGCAGTGGTGGCGGCGCCTAGCCCCGCATAATACGTTGACGGCGTATGCGGGCGCCGGCTGGCTCTTTTACAATCAGAATTATTTTGCCCGCCCCGACAATACCGGCCGGGCGCTCTTTCGGTACGTCGCGCATTTCGACCTCAATCTCTATCGCGAGCGGGCCATTTTATTCGGCGACATCAATATGTTTACAGATCGAAGCGCGTCGAACGTCGTGCGCCCCTCGGAATTAGACTGGATCATCGGCATCGCCCTGCGGTGGAACGATCTCGAGTTGAGCGTCTATCGCGAGCAGGACCGTCCGCTGGATCGAGGAGGATTCGTGCAGGAGTATTGGGCGGTTCAGCTGCGTTTCGCGTTCGATGTGCCGAAAAAGTCCTCATAGCGTT
>DATEPO010000406.1:0-2716 GCA_035273145.1 Nitrospiraceae bacterium | reverse complement strand
GATCGCTCGCAAACGGTCCGACCCAACACTGCCCACACCGCAAGCTCCGGCCTCACAACCGAACAGGTGCGACGGAGACGCGTCAATATCGACGGCGTGACCCTCAGCACTTTGGAAGCGGGAACCGGTGATCCCGTGATCTTCGTTCACGGCGTCGTCACGACCAGCAATATTTTCCCGAAGTATTTGAACGCCTACTCCCCGGGCTATCGCGGGATTGCCGTCGATCTTCGCGGCTATGGAGATTCAGAGAAGCCGGAAGCGGGATTTACGATCGATCAATTTTCGAAGGACTTGATCAAGTTGGCCGACGCGCTTCATCTCGACAAACCCATCTGGGTCGGCGTCTCGATGGGAGGAATGATTCTCCAACGCCTGGCGCTCGACAATCCCTCACGCGTGAGGGCGCTCGTACTCGTCTCGACGACCGACGGCGCGATGATCCTGGATCAACACATTCAGTCGATTGGCGCGCCGCGTGATTATCGCGAGGTCTCGAAGAACATGATCGTCGAAAGTTTTCCTCCCGGCACCGACCCAAGCATCTACCAGCCGCTCCTCGACCGTATCCCGACCTGGAATGCCACGGTCATTCGCCAGGCGCTGACATCCATGTCGCAGTTCAACACGCATGGACAGCTTTCGCGCATCAACGTCCCCACCCTGATTATGGTCGGCGCAAAAGACGATGTCGCGACCCCAGCCATTGCTAAAGGCATTCAAGAGCAAATTCACGGCGCCCAGCTTGTACAATTTGACACAGGGCATTTCATGATGGCGGAAGATGCGGAACGGTTTCGAGCCGTGCTGGGAGAGTTTTTGCGGAGCCTCAACAGTAAGGCGCTCCGCTGAACACGGTCGGAGATCAGCACTTGACGAGAAGGACCGTCATGGCGTGTCGAGCCTCCATTCGGTTTGGTAGCCTCATCCTGCCGCTGCTCGTGGCGGTCGCCTGTGGAGGGCTCGCCTACCGGCATATGAACGATCCCGAACGGGACGCCTGGCAGCAGCCGAAAGCCGTAATTCAAGCCTTGCGCATTCCACCGGGCGCGCATATCGCCGATCTCGGAGCGGGAGGAGGCTATTTCACCTTTCGCTTAGCAGAGGCGGTGGGACCGGACGGGCAGGTCTATGCCGTGGATACCGAAGAAGCGAGTCTGGGGTTTATCGAAAAGGAGGCCTTACAGCGAGGCGGAATGCCGCGCCAGGTGAAACTGATTCTCGCTACGCCGACCGATCCTCGCCTTCCCTTCCGGAGCCTGGATCTCGTGTTCATGTGCAACACCTATCATCATCTGCCGAATCGCGTGGCGTATCTCACGTCGCTTGCCCAGTACCTCCAACCTAATGGACGCCTCGCCATCATCGACTTTAAAGAAGGCAGTTGGCTCGGCTCGCTGTTCGGCCATGCCACTTCCAAAGAATCTGTACGACAGGAGGTGGAAGCGGCCGGGTATCGACTTATCGAGGATCTCGACTTTCTGCCCAAGCAGCACTTCCTCATATTCTCGCCGAATCCTCGTGAGTGAACCGTCGGTCATTGAGCGCGGTGCCGTCGCGCGGCCAAGGATCGGCTGGTTCACGGCCTCTTGCGTGTTAGTCAGCAACATGATCGGCGGCGGCATCTTCACGACCACCGGATTCATGGCGCGCGATCTCGGCGATCCCTATCTGATCCTGTCGCTCTGGCTCGTCGGTGGACTTCTCGCCATGGCTGCTGCCATGTCCTATAGCGAGCTCCCGGCCGCACTCCCGGACGCGGGCGGCGACTACGTGTATCTGCGCCATGCGTACGGATCGTTCACCGGTTTCCTGAGCGGATGGACCTCATTTACCGTGGGATTTGGGGCCGGCATCGCCGCCGCCTCTGTGAGTTTTGCTTCGTACGTGCTTCGTGCCGTCCCGCTGGCTGAGGACAATAGCATCACCTCAAAAACCATCGCGCTGGCCCTTGTCTGGGTCCTAACGGCTGTCCATGCGGCAGGAACGGGAGCCGGCGGACGGTTACAACGTGTGCTGACGACCACGAAAGTCCTCGCCATCGTCCTCTTGATCTTTGGCGGATTGCTGCTCGGACATGGCAGTTGGCAGCATGTGGAGCAGAGTCCGCCAAACAATCCCGGGATAGGCCCTCTCATCGTCGCTCTGATCTTCGTGATCTATACCTACTTGGGGTGGAATGTCGTGGGCTATATCGCGGGCGAGATTGCAGACCCTCAACGCATGATTCCGAAGATCGTGATCGGCGGGACGGCCTTTGTCGCGGTGCTCTACCTATTGCTCAATCTCGTCTACCTCTATGCGCTGCCGGTGATGATACTCGCCCAAGCGCCGGTCCTGCCTGTCGCAGAAAAAGCGGCAGCGGCCCTCTGGGGCCCGTCGAGCGCAGAACTTGTGGCGGCCTTGCTGTGCGTCTCCATCGCCGGCGGCGTCAGCGCGATGGTGTGGGCCGGTCCGCGCGTCTATTGGGCCATGGCTATCAACGGCGTCTTTCCGCCGTTCTTCAAGGCCCTAGCGCCGAGCAGCGGCGTGCCTGCGCGCGCCATGTATGCGCAAAGCGGATGGGTTTCTCTGCTGATCCTCACGGGGACATTCGAACAGCTCATCATTTTCAGCGGCTTCGTCCTGTCAGCGTTTACCGCGCTCGCAATTGGCGCCGTCATCGTGCTACGTCAGCGACGCCCCGATCTCGTCAGACCGTATCGCGTCCCGTTCT
>DATEPO010000405.1:0-2833 GCA_035273145.1 Nitrospiraceae bacterium | reverse complement strand
AACCCTCTGCGAGAACGCCTCTCATTCACGGTGTAGAGCTAATTCGTTGAGGGCCTTCTCGTGCGATCAGCCTACGGGTGGACTGCGCCGGCCACTGACGAGATGGATCACAAACAACACGAGGGCAATGACAAACAAAATCCATGAAATCTGCGTGGCGATTCCGGCCACACCGGACAGACCGAGGGCTGCAGCGATCAGCCCCACGACGAGAAATACTAAGGCATAGTGCAGCATTTTCCTCTCCCTTCATCATGCCAAGGCGTTGATAGTCCACCGTCCCCTTGGCTCTTCAAAGCGCTCGCGATTTTTGATCACTTCCCCTGTCATCAGCTCCGCGGCCAGGCGCCGTGCCAGATCTCAATGCCCCTTGCAGTCGGGATGGGGGCATTTGCATTGGCCCGTGGGCGGGTCGGCATTACGACATTGGTCGCTGCAGAATTCCTTGCCTGCGGCCGCTTGGCACGTGCATTTCGGATGTGCGCATGGTTTCTGCATGATGGAGCCCCCATTCATAGATCCACATCGCTCTTGTCTCTCACCATGCCAGATGAGACCGATTTGTTGCCATCGGATGGTGACGTACGGTCTATGTAGGGGTTGACTGACGTAGCAACCGCTATGGAGGATGAGCCTGTCTCTTCAGTGATGAGAGATCGGCATGTGGTGATCGGCAAGAGAAGACAGCAGAATCAGCCGCCGGCTTCCTTCATGACTTGGCCCGTATAGGAGCGAGCGCTGCGGGCTACTTCGGCTGGAGTGCCTTCGACTACGATGTGGCCACCGCGATCGCCGCCTTCCGGACCGAGGTCGATGATCCAGTCGGCGTTCTTGATGACATCGAGATTATGCTCGATCACCAGCACGGTATTGCCGCCTTCGACGAGGCGATTGAGCACGTCGAGTAATCGCTGGATATCGGCGAAATGCAGCCCGGTGGTCGGTTCATCGAGAATGTAAAGTGTGCGGCCGGTTGGACGCTTAGAGAGCTCGCGCGATAACTTCACGCGTTGCGCTTCTCCACCCGACAGGGTCGTGGCCGATTGACCAAGCTTCACGTAATGCAACCCCACATCGTGCAACGTATCGAGCTTCCGCTTGATAAACGGAATGTGCTCGAAGAATTCGATCGCTTCATCGACGGTCATATTCAGGATATCGGCGATATTGCGGTCCTTATAGCGAATCTCCAGCGTCTCGCGATTGTAGCGCTGACCTTTGCAGACTTCGCAGGTCACATACAGATCGGGCAGAAAATGCATCTCGATCTTGATCAGGCCGTCGCCTTCGCACGCTTCGCAGCGGCCGCCTTTGACGTTAAAGCTGTATCGGCCTGCCTTGTATCCTCGTACGCGAGACTCGGGAAGGTTGGTAAAGAGATCGCGTATGAACGTAAAGAGGCCGGTGTAGGTTGCGGGATTCGATCGGGGCGTGCGGCCGATGGGCGATTGGTCGATGTCGATCACTTTATCGAGTGCCTCGACTCCCGTCAGCGCTTTACAGCCATCGATCTTCGGTTTCTTGTGATAGAGCAATTGCGAAAGTGAATGGAACAAGACCTCCAGGACCAACGTGCTTTTGCCGGAGCCCGACACGCCCGTCACGCAGGTCAGCAATCCGAGCGGGATCTTCGCCGTGATGTTTTTTAGATTATGTTTGCGCGCGCCGACGATCGAGACGTACCCCTTTGGTTTGCGGTGACGGGTGGGCAAGGCCACCGCCACCTCGCCGCGAAGATATTTGCCGGTGAGTGAGGCCGGATCGGCCATCACGTCGGCCGGCGTGCCCTGCGCGATAATATGGCCGCCATGCACCCCCGCCCCAGGCCCCATATCGATGATATGGTCCGCCGCGACCATGGTTTCCGCGTCGTGTTCCACGACCACGACGGTATTGCCGAGATCCCGGAGTCGAATCAACGTCTGTAAAAGACGGCGATTATCGCGTTGATGCAGTCCGATAGACGGCTCGTCCAGAATATACAGAACGCCCACGAGGCCGGAGCCGATTTGCGTAGCCAGGCGGATGCGCTGACCTTCCCCGCCGGACAGCGTGGCGGCCGGTCGATCCAGCGTCAAGTAGTCCAGTCCGACGTTCACGAGGAAACCCAACCGCTCACGAATTTCTTTCAAGATGCGTTGCGCGATGAAAAGCTCCCGGTCGGTCAGCTTGAGCGAATCGAAGAAATCAGCCGATGCCCGGACGGACAGTCGCGTCACTTCTGCAATGGATTGGCGATCGATCTTGATCGACAAACTTTCCGGTTTCAGGCGAGCGCCCTTGCAGACGGGGCACAGGTCCAGCAGCGTCAAGTCTTCATCTTCGGGACATCCGGGATTGACCGCATACCCGATGCCGTCGCACGCAGGACACGCGCCGTGCGGGCTGTTGAAAGAAAACACCCGAGGCGTAATCTCCGGATAACTCACGCCGCACCGGATGCAGGCCAGTTGTTCACTGTATAAGCGCACCAGATCGCCGTCGGTCAGCACGCCGACCAAGCCATTGGTCAGCTTGAGCGCGGTTTCAACAGAATCGGCGAGCCGGCGGCTGAGCGCCTCACCGGTTTTCATGACAAGACGATCGACGATGACGTCGATGGTGTGCTTCTTTTGTTTGTCGAGCGTGAGGTCGTCCCCCAGGTCGACGATGTGTCCGTCTACTCGAGCCCGCACATACCCGGCCCGCCGCATGTCGAGCAGCTCTTTTCGATACTCTCCCTTTCGTCCGCGCACGATCGGGGCGAGGATTTGAAACCTGGTGCCTTCCGGAAGGGTTTGAATCGCATCGACCATCTGCTGGACGGTCTGCGCGGCGATTTCATCGCCACAAT
>DATEPO010000404.1:0-12835 GCA_035273145.1 Nitrospiraceae bacterium | reverse complement strand
AGGGGTAGAGGGTAAGCGTACCCCCTTATCATTTTACCTTCTAGCCCTATTCCTTACCCTACTCCCGGAGCGCTTTCTTGGCGGCCGCAGCCTCGGGCGATCGAGGAAACTGGACGACCACCCGTTCGAATAAAATCCGCGCCTCATTTTTCATTCGCAACTTGTCATACGCCATGGCCTTCTTCAGCGTAGCGGACGCCACCTTTTGACTGTGCGGATAACGCGTGATGACCTGTTCAAATGAAAGCACGGCATCCTGAAACCGACCGAGCCGGTACTCACATTCGCCGACCCAATAGAGCGCGCTCGACGCGAGCGGGCTCTGTCCGTGTAACTCCAAGAACAACCGAAATCCGGCCAGCGCGGCCTCATAGTCCTTGTGTTGGAATTCCTCCATGACTCGGTCATAGAACCGCTTCGGCGCATCGGATGGCGTAGTGACGGCAAATGCCGGAGAGACCAGGAAGAACGCAAGAAAAACCCGAAGCAGGAATAAGTGCATAGCCTATTGTAACAAAGCGAAGACCGTCATCGGTTAGAGCCATCGTTTTTTATGAAAGAGGATCACCATCAGGAGTCCGATCCCCACCATGAACGCCAGAACCACCGGATAGCCCCATCGGGAATCAAGACCGGGCATATAGCGAAAGTTCATGCCGTACACACTGGCGATAAACGAGAGCGGCATGAAGATCGTGGTAATGATCGTCAACACCTTCATGACAGACGCCATACGGTTGCCCATGCTGGACAGATAGATGTCCAGCATTTCGGCCTCCGTGTCCCGCAAGGCTTCCAGGGTATCGATGACCTGAACCGTATGGTCATAGACATCACGCATGTACAGACGGGTTGACTCGGCAATCAATGGTGACTCGCCGCGTCCCAACCCACTCAGCGCTTCCCGAAGCGGCCACGTCGCCTTCCGAACGAACAGCATTTCCCGCTTGAGCGCATGCAGGTCTTGAAGCGTCTCGGGGCTCGGCGCAACCAATAAACGATCTTCTATCTGCTCGAGCTGTTCCCCCATAAATTCCAACACCGCAAAATAATTATCGACGACCGCGTCGAGGAGCGAATAGAGCAAATAATCCGTGCCGGCCGCCGTGATACGGCCTTTCCCGGTTCGGAGCCGCTCCCGGATCGGCGCCCACACGTCCGTGCCATTTTCTTGGAACGAGAGCAGGAGGCGCTCTCCCGTTACCAGACTGACTTGCTCTGTCAGAATTCCGGTACGAGGCGCGTCGAGACACAACATTTTGACGACGACATAGATAAAGCTGCCGTAGTCTTCGCGCTTCGGGCGCTGTTCCGTATTCACGATATCTTCGAGCAATAAGGGATGCAGCTGAAACGCTTTTCCGATCTGCTCGATGATCTGCACATCATGGAGGCCGCCGATGTCCAACCAGGTGAGGACCCCTGGCTCAGCCGACGTATACATCTCGAGGAACTCCTCGATGCTTTTGAGTTCTTGCTGCTTGAAGACGCCATCACGATATTGAATGAGCGTCAATCGAACGTGGTCGGTCTTGCGCGCCCCAATATAGACCAACGTGCCCGGCGCCAGGCCGGCTTTGGCCGATCGCCGGTTGGCTTTCTTCGATGCACCATTTCTAGGCGCGATTGGTCCACCCATACGGATTCCGTCGTTCAAACTCTATGCCGTTATCTCAGCCAGTGTCGGCTGGCCGAGCGTAGCAAAGAGTCGTTTGTTCGGCAATGGTTGTCGGTTGAAGACGGACAGCGATGATACAGAGTCGGAACGGAGTGTCCAGCCACAGACAAAATGGAAAGCCCGTATTGTCGTCTTAGTAACGTCAAGTGAAGACAGGGGCCGACTTGCCTTAAAACCTCATATCAATACCATTTAAATACCCATTGGCTGGTATCAATTCTCCTTGCTTTGGCAAAACCTTTGAGAGGCGCGGCGACGAAGATCAGGCTCAACCTTTGCAGTACGTTTTGGCGCCTCGCCCGGCGGGCTCGTTCGGATAGGGGAAGAAGTTCCGCGTACGATTGAGGAGCAATCGGTCCGCGATTCACGAACCGGGTAGAAACTGAGTAGGATCATGATGCGACTCTTTCGAAGCATGCTGTGCTGGGCAATCCTGACTGGACTGTGCTGTTCAACAGCAATTGCCCAGCCGACGGAGCAGCCCCGCCCTATTCCGCCCGCCCCGATTCCTGCGCCTCCGCCCGAGCCGCTCCCTCCGTCTCCGGTTCCTGCACCGAAACCGGAACCCATCCCGCCGGCCCCCGTCCCCCGCTAACCCCAGGGCTAGTGATTGCCCATGGAACAGGAGTACGCATCGTGGCATCCGATCTCAAGCGCATCGGCGATTTAGAGATCAATCAGGACATGGCCTTTCAGCGCCGGTGTTGGAAAGTCCAGCGCGTCGGCTGGACGATCATGGCGCTCCTCATCCTCGGCGGCCTGCTCGGACTGTTTGGCCGAGGCCCATTCAGTCACACACTCGTCAGCGATCCTTCCATTCCCGTCTCGTTGGAATACGAGCGGTTCGGCCGCTATCAAAGTCGACTCATGCTGAGCCTGCATCTGAAGCCGGGTGCCTCCGTAGACGGCAAGGTCCGACTATGGTTGTCTCAGGACTTCCTGCATCAGGTGCAGATTCAAGGCATCACGCCGAAGCCTGATGGCGCAGAGCTTTCACCGAGTGGGACAACATATATATTCGGACTCACGGACCCGAAACAAGGCGGAGACGTGATCATGCATTTTGAAGCGCAGGTCATCGGCTCTCTGTCAGGCAAAATCGGACTCACCGAATCACGCTCGATCGCGTTTACGCAATGGATTTACCCATAGCATTGCCCGGCCCTAGTAAGGAGGTTTCCATGGATGCCGTACTGCGCGCTTTGGCGGTCTATCTCTTTTTGATGATCGTGTTTCGCATTGCCGGTCGCCGCACACTGATGGAAATGACGAGCTTCGATTTCATTCTGCTCCTGATCCTCAGCGAGGCGACTCAAAACGCGATGATCGGGAACGACTACTCTGTGACCAACTCCATGCTCGTCGTGCTGACGCTCATTGGAGTGGATATCCTCTTTTCACATATCAAGCAGCGATCACGACTATTCGAAAAGTGGCTGGACGGCGTCCCCATGATCATCGTGGAACATGGCCGTCCACTGAAAGAGTTGATGAAGAAAGCCAGAGTGGATGAGGATGACATAATGGCCTCGGCTCGGGAGTCCCATGGGCTGGAGCGCATGGATCAGATTAAATATGCCGTCCTCGAGAGCAGCGGCGGGATCTCCATTATTCCCAACCCGAACACCTAACCAGACGTGCTGGCCTCTCAATCGCAAATTGAAAGTACGAGGAGACCGACACCAGGTCACTCCGATTCCTGACAGGCCATATCCGGCATTCGCAGGTACGATGTAACGTCAGAGCTGTATCCGAATCTCCGACTCATTGTTCGGCGCATAGGTATACCTGAACGGCCACATGGTTCCACATGTCGTTGAATTCGCATTAGTCCATCGCACGATGGTCGCGGTCTTCGGAGCGTTGCTGCTATGCGGCGGCCTCTATGCCTTTCATCTCTTGGATATTGTCGCGTATCCTGATCCGTCTCCCCCCATGGTGGAGGTCATCACTCAAAATCCGGCCCTGTCCTCCGAGGAAATAGAACGGCAAATTACGCTTCCCATCGAGTTCGCCCTCGCCGCCATGCCAGGATTGAGCCACACCCGTTCGATCTCGCTCTTCGGCTTGAGCGACATTAAGTTCTATTTCGACTACAACACGGAATATTTTCGAGATCGGCAGGAAGTGCTCAGCCGATTAGCATTCCTCGGGTTGCCGGCAGGCGTCCAACCGGCGATTTCGCCTTGGTGGGCACTGGCCGAAGTGTACCGCTATGAAGTCGTTGGGCCGGACTACACGCTCACGGACTTAAAGACGATCGAAGATTGGCAGTTGAACCGCGAGTTCAAGCGTGTGCACGGCGTCATTGATGTCACGGCATTCGGCGGAACGACAAAGCAATATCACGTAGAGTTGGATCCGGGACTCCTGTTCTCGTACGGCATCAGCACGCCCCAGGTCATGTCGGCCATCAGCGGCAGCAATGCGAATGCGGGAGGCAATTACTTGACCGTCGGCTCTCAAAGCTTCGATATCCGCGGCGTGGGATTAATCCGCGATCTGGACGATATCGAAAATATCATGGTCGCGGAAAAGGACGGGACCCCCATCCTGATCAAGAATCTGGGAACGGTCAAACCGGGGTATCGTGTCCGGCTCGGAAAGGTCGGCATCGACGACCGGGACGATGTGGTGGAGGGCGTCGTACTGGTCATGCGCGGCTATCAGTCTCTTCCAGTCCTCGACCAGGTGAAGCACAAGATCGACGAACTCAACGGGGGCAAGCTGCCGGAAGGCGTTCAGATCAAACCCGTCTATGACCGCAGCGTACTCATCCACACGACGATCGAAACGGTGATGGATATTCTCCTCACGGGTATTTCGTTCGTCTTCGTGACGCTCTTTCTCTTTCTCGGCCACTTCCGGACTGCCGTCATTGTCGCCCTGGCCGTGCCGGCAGCCCTGCTCTTTACGTTTATTCTGATGGTCGCGGCCGGAGAATCGGCCAATCTCGTCTCGCTCGGCGCGATCGACTTCGGGATCATCGTCGACTCCACATTGCTGATGGTCGAAAACGTCTTTTATCAACTGACCCACAAACGCGATGCGCAGGCGTCGATCAACGACCATATTGTGCGCGCAAGCCATGATGTCGGACGTCCGATTTTTTTTGCGACGGCGATTATTATCGTCGCCTTCGTCCCGTTGTTTACCATGAAGGGTGTACCTGGAAAAATCTTCGCCCCCATGTCCCTGACCTATGGTTTTGCACTGACGGGCGCGCTCATGATGGCATTTACCGTGGCGCCGGTCCTGTGCTCCTGGCTCCTGAAGGCACCGCTCCCGGAAAAAGACACACGGCTCGTCGAATGGATTCGGCGGCATTATCTACGCATCCTGTCGTGGGCATTGGATCACCACACCGTCGTGATTCTGTTCGCCGTCCTCTTGTTGGCGGGAGCGCTGGGGTTGTGGTTCATTCTGGGCGGTGAATTCATGCCGCCTCTCGAAGAGGGCAATATTTGGTTGAGGGCCACGATGCCCATCGGGATTTCATTCGAAGAAGCCAGTCGTCTCGTCACCGATATGCGAACGGTCTTCAGAAAATATCCCGAGTCGCGCACGGTGGTCTCACAACTCGGGCGCCCCGACGACGGCACGGATCCGACCAGTTTCTTTAATGCCGAATTTCTCGTCGATCTCAAGCCGGCCAAAGAGTGGCGCGCGGAGATCCAGAACAAGGCGGAACTTATCGGACAGATCGAACAGGAGTTGAGCAAAACGTTTCCAGGAGTCACGCTGAACTTTTCGCAAATGATTCAAGACAACGTCGAAGAAGCGATGACAGGCGTCAAAGGGGAAAATTCCGTAAAGGTGTTCGGCCCGGACCTCAGCATCCTCGAAGACAAGGCCAATCAGATCAAGGCCATCATGGACGATGTCGTGGGCGTGAAGGACCTGGGCGTCTTGCGGAGCCTGGGTCAGCCCAATCTGCTCATTGAAGTGGATCGCTCCGCCACGGCGCGCTACGGAATCGAAGTCGATGACGTCAACGCCGTCGTCCAGGCTGCGGTCGGCGGCCAAAGCGTGACGCAAGTCTTCGAGGGAGAAAAATGGTTCGACCTGGTCGTGCGGTTTCTTCCCGAGTTCCGGAAAACGACCGAGCGCATCGGCAATATTCAGGTCATCACACCGGGGAAATCCAGGATTCCGCTGAAGCAATTGGCCACCATCAAAGAATCCGTCGGCCCCTTCATGATCTATCGGGAAAACAATCAGCGTTATGTCCCCGTGAAGTTTAGTGTCCGAGGAAGAGATCTGGAACGAACGGTCAAGGAAGCCGAACAGCGGATCGCCCAGCAGGTCGAATTGCCCAAAGGGTATCGGCTCGAGTGGCACGGAGAATATAGTCAACTGCAGGCCGAAAAGCATCGTCTCGCCACGATCGTCCCGCTGAGCCTCTTTATCATTCTGCTCATCGTGTCCTATGCGCTGCAGTCGTTGCGAGACGGCTTGCTCGTGCTCGCCGCCGTGCCATTTGCCTTGGTCGGGGGCATCATTGCTCTGTTCGTGACCGGCACCCATTTCAGCATTTCCGCAGCAGTGGGATTTCTCTCGGTATTCGGTGTGGCGATTCAAGGGGCGCTCGTCGATATTTCGCGCTTGCATGAGTATTTTGAAAAAGGGTTCGATCTCAAAACCGCCATTTTGAAAAATGCCGAAGTCCGCATGCGTCCGGTCATGATGACGACGCTCTCCGCCGCGATCGGACTCATTCCCGCGTCGGTAGCCACCGGAATCGGCGCGCAATCGCAGCAACCGCTTGCCCGCGTGGTGGTGGGCGGGATGCTGAGTTCCGTGACCCTCATTCTCATCGTCCTGCCGGTGCTCTATCAATGGGCGCATCGGCGCGAACATCACTCAACGATGGATCGGACAGCGCATGGCACGGTGGAATCCTAAATCGATCCTGGTCGCATGCTCTCTTTCTCTGCTCGTCGCCGCGTGCGGCAAAGCCGATGAGAGCGGGGCCGTCCCTCCGCAAACGTCCGTGAAGCCCGATCCCAATGTGGTTCATGTGAGCCCTGAAGCGCAGACAGAACTGCTTGTGGAACCGATCCAACACAAACCCGTGACACAAGAGATCATTGTGCAAGGCCGAATTCAGTACGGGATGGATGGGTTTGTAAAGCTGTCGTCGCCCCTATCGGGAATAGTCAAAATCGTGCGCGGACGCTTGGGCGAAGCTGTCCGTGCGAACCAGCCGCTGCTCACCATTCAGAGCGCCGACATCGGAACTGCGTATTCCGATTTTGCGAAGGCGGAATCCGATTGGCAATTGGCGCAACGATCGTTTCAGCTCGCCTCGGATCTCTACCAAGTCAAAGCCATTCCGCAGAAGGAGTTCGAGCGGGCAGAGAACGATTTCATGAAGACCCAGGCCGAGTATCAACGGGCAAGGGGCCGCTTGCGGGTCCTGAAGATCTCCGAACGCGAGTTGGACAAGCCGCCGGACCAGCGCAAACTCACGGCCCGGTTCGATGTGAAGGCGCCCCTCGATGGGATTATCGTCGAAAAATCGGTGACCGTCGGCCAACTCGTCGAACCGGAGAAAACACTCTATACCATTGCCAATCCCGATATGCTGCAAGCCGTGGGCGAGATGTATGAACGCGATCTGAGGTTGGTTAAGCCCGGTATGGCGGCGTCCGTGCGCGTCGAATCATTTCCGGCTCAGCCCTTTCCTGCCACCATTGCCTATATCGGAGACGTGGTCGATTCCGAGACACGAACGATCAAAATCCGCTGTGACGTGGCGAACCTCGAACATAAACTGAAGGCCGATATGTTCGTCCGTATTCACATCGACGTGTCGGAACAGACGCAGGCGTTGGCGCTTCCCCAATCAGCCCTTATTCGAATGGCGGACAAAACGTTTATTTTCATCCAGCACAATCCCGAGGAATATGAACGCCGCGAAGTCGTGACAGGCCCCATCCTGGGAGAACAGATCGAAATACAGGGCGGCGTCCGAAGCGGAGAGCAAGTGGTGGTCAAAGGCGGATTGCTGCTTCAAGGCGAGCTGGAGAAGCAAGGCTCCTAACGGAGAATTATACGCTCGGCTGCGGCAACTATCGCTCAAGCCAATGCTGAAGCCGATTCGAACGCGGCAGCACAAACTATGGGATGACAAACGTCATGAACAGCACCAGCGTGCTGATCAGACCGATCAATGGACTGAGCCACACCATTCTCGCAATGACATACCAATCAATGCAGATGGCGGTCATCAAGGGAAACATGCTCCAGAGCAGGAATCGTGACGACAACGCGACAAAACGTTGAGAGACGGCCTGATGCTTCAGTTGCCGATGGTAGGCCGCCGGGGTCATGACTAGGGCTACCGCGACAACGACCAGTGCGACGGCGACAAGATGAAGCCGCTGTTCGTACGGTTCCAGCCGTTCCCAAAATCCCTGATTGAAGACCGCAATCAATTGAAAGCCGAACAGGGCCTGAATGCCGGGCAGCACCATCCGGCACTCTTCGAGAAGATGACTCACAACATCGGAGAGCGATTCTTGGAACTGCTTTGTTTCATCATTTCTCATGGCGCAGGTTCCATTCGTGGCATGACTGAGCGACTCCTTCATTTTCGTCTCAACTGAGTCGCTCTTGTGACGGGGACACCGGTAATCCGGAGTAGGTCATTAAGAAATGGTTATTAAGGGACGACCATGGGAATAAAGTTTGCAGGAATAAAGTTTGCTGGGATGTACCGGAGCAGTGGTCTCTCCTTGGAGGTGCAGCATGGAACCTCGAAGCTGGACGGATCTGTTCAATGGATTTGCCAGGCAGTCGGCGGCCGCCGTAGGATCTCCGTGGGTTTTTCTGTTCGCCATTGTCGTCGTGGTTGGATGGGCTCTCGCCGGCGCGATGTTTCATTACTCGAATACATGGCAGCTTGTGATCAACACCGGCACGACGATCGTCACGTTTCTCATCGTCTTTCTGATTCAGAATACACAGAACCGAGACGCCAAGGCGATTCACCTTAAGCTCGACGAGCTGATTCATAAAATCAAGGGAGCCCGCAATACCCTCATTGCTTTGGAAACGTGCACCGACGAAGAGTTGGAGCAACTGCAACGGCAATTCGAAAAATTGAAACGTTCTCAGCCCGGCGCCAAGGTCAAAGCAGAACGGCCAATTGATTGCCCATCTGAACAAGAAGTCGTGAGATGACCACGCTCATCTCACAGCATGGCCGATACTGTGCACGAGCCACAGAACGCCGGCTATGGCGCCTGCGAACAGGCCGATGATGCCTGCAAAGAGCCCAACCACCAACGCCCAATCCCAGAACGTCGACACACGGCCCGTCGCCGCCGCGTGGCGTTCAAGCAAGGCCACATTCCTGACGTTGCTCTGGAACCACAGAGAAAAGAGATCGCCGAAGAGAGGAATCGAGCCGATCACACCGTTGAGGGCAATGTTGACGCTCATGCGGATCAGCACGATCTTCGGAACTTGTAATTGGGCAGCGAGGAACAAGATCATCGAACCGGCAAGACTCGCGATCGCATCGCCAAATCCGGGAATCAAGCCGATCAAGGGGTCGAGACCGATGCGAACCTCGGTGCCGGGTAGAGGAATGCTGCGATCCAAGACCTGAGCGAGGAGGCGCGCGAATGCCAGATAGTTCTGCCGCGTCATATAAAGGTCCGTCCTGTCTACGATACCATGGTAGGGTGAGCGGCTGGCTGACTAAACGATGGTCCCCATGCCTAGGCGGCCGAAACAGCCTTACTCGCCGTATCACTCCTTTGACGTAGACAGAGACCGCCTAAAAGAGGTACGAGTGTGAGGGACAAGAGTAGCGTGCCGGTTCAGAATGGATGGCCATACAATTCAGCGTCGGTCATGACAGATTGATATGAGAGCCGAGTCGTTCTGCCTAAGATACGCGCTTCCCATTCTCTGTGTATGTCTGTGGCTCTGCGGGCCCACCACAGCGTCAGCGCAGCTGGGGGCCAACGGCATTCTCTATGGCGAAGGCAAACGGGATACGCTTCGCGATCTCACCGGCGTGGAGGTCGTCGTCGAATCGTTAGATATCGATGGACTCTCAGGGAACCTTCTGAGGACCGACCTCGAAGCCCAACTTGAGCAAGCGGGCATCCGGGTCCTGCGCGACAAAGAGCGGCTGAATCAACCGGGCTATCCGTATCTGTACATACAATTGAGCCTCCTGCATACCGATGCGTTTCATACCTACTCATTGGAAATTAGCCTCAACCAGACCGTGACGTTGACTCGTTATCCCTCGATCTCGGTGTTTGCTCCGACGTGGTGGGTCCATGCGGTCGGCGCGATGACTGCGCTGGATGTCTCCTTGCTCAAAACGACGGTGCACGACTATCTGGGCAAATTCATTCAGGCCTATCACGCCGTCAACCCGCAAGAGAGCGCCATCCGCTGATCATTCGCCTTATCTCGCCGCCGCCTTGATCACCACGACTTGCGGTTTGGCATTTTCAATCAACGTAGAGATCGGAACCGAGCGAGGCATGGACGCCGGCAAGATGAACTCGGATTCCGGCAACATGGACAAGAGCCATTTCGGATACTGAATTTTAATCGCGATTCCGGTATCCGGCGACAAGGGCCCAAGATTCGAAAATAGGTGCTCCGCATCGGCCGGGGCCAGCATCATCGCGATGACTTCGCCCTGTTCATTGAGCACCGGTCCCCCGCTATGCTGAAGCGGCGTCGCCAACGAGAGCGGCAGGATCCGAGGATCTCCATTCGCATTGCCCGGCAACGGACGAAGCCGCGCTTCCTTCCAGACGACTTTTTCCACGCCGTTCGTCGAGGGTGCGAGATCGCTGATCCATACGCGCTCGCCCACCTTGAGTTTGGTGCCATCGCCGAGCCGAAGGCCAGGGAGGGCGGGAGTATCGTCCCCTTCCTCCACCTTCAACAAGGCCACATCGCTGAGCCGGTCTCGCAAGACAAGCGCCGCAGGCAGTGCCCGTTCATGTTCATAGACTGTCGCGTACGACATACCGGCGACAAGATGGTACGCCGTCACCACATACCCGAACCCGACGCTAAATCCCGCGCCGGTGATCAGCGGGCGCGCCGGCTCAGACACCGCCGGTACGGCCGGAAAGAGGGCCGGTACTCGCTTGGCCGGGCCAGCGTGTGCCGGCGCATCGGTTTTGCGTGGGGTAGACTCGGCCACTTTCTGCTCGGCCGGCTCCGCACTCGGCGGGATGCCGGCGTACGTCTGCATTTTCGGAGCCGACATCAATCCTTGGGCCATCGTCTGGAGCAGCTCGGCCATCGCTTTTCCGACGACATCCAAGACCTTCTCTTCGGTATGTTGCCCCGATGAAAAAATAGCGTCCAAGAGAGGTTGATCCTTGCGATCGGTGATGCGGACCGCCACGGTGGCTTTTGCATCCAGAGTGGGCCGTTCATTGATGAAAAGATTACAGTGCCCCTGCAATTCAATGTCGGGCGCGGCCGGTTCGATAAAGACATCGTACTGGCCGAGTTTCTTTTCTTTCACCACGTCCACTTTCGTGAAGGCATGGGACAGCGCCAGTAACGCCCCTTTTTCGAATCCCGCGCCGATCTGAAACACAAACGACGTCGTGCTGAAGGGACAACTGATAAGCTCCTGATCAGTCGCGTTTCTGACGACTTCCGGAAGGACCAGAGCGGCCGTCAAGGGCAGCGGCTGACCTTCTGTCGGAAGCGCCTGCGGGGGACGGACCGTGAGATACCGAGTCCGTGCCGCACAGGACATGGTAGACAAGACCACCGCAACCAGAGCACATCCAAGGAACGCGCGAGACATCATTGTGTTCATAACACCCCCAGTCCTTATTGAATTACGTCGATTATTGCCGGGCGATCGGAACACTCGCCGGTGGCTCTGGCCTCAAGCGTGCCCCATACCGGCACGCTTCATACAGGTCCCCTTGAGTCTTTCCGCAGAGCGACGCCCGTTGAGTGTCGTTGGCGGTCAAAGCCCAGATCTCTTCCCCGACGGCCTCGTAACATTTCATTTGATTCGCCGAACCGGAGACGCGCGGGCAAAAGTTCAATCCGCTCTCAGGCTTCGACGTGATGTCGATGAAGTTTTTCACCAGCCCGACGTAGCACCACGGTTGATAGTCCGGATTGCCCAATGAGCACATCCGGATGGATTCGTCAGGCTGCTGCAAACTATAGGAACTGATATCCCGTCCCAAGCTTTGATAACACGCGACGCGCATCGCGGAGGGCGCGCCATCGCAGGTGCGGGCGGCATCGGCCATGTCCCCATGGTTCAGATAGAGAATGATGGACGTCTGCATCAAGTAGCAGTCCATTAAATACCGGTCGTCCAACATCGAACAGGGGTGAAGCGGATCGCTCGCCTTAATCGGCACGAAATCGGAATGCGGTACGTGCCGCCCATGCTCCACCAGAGCGACCTGTTTCGCAGGAGGAGCCGGATGATGCGGATGAATGGCATGCACCACATTTTCCATGAACGCGCCGCCATAACAGCTATGGCGATCCCAGTCATCTGTCAGAAGATCGCATCCGAGAAGTGCGCGTGGAAGATCGTGCGCATAGAAGCTCGTGAGTCCATGCCCGAGGGCATGCACGCACTGGAAGAGCAGCCATCGGCTCCCAGCCTCTGTACGATAGGCTTGGCAAAGACCGTTGATGCGTCCCGAATCATTTATCAGTGATGGATCGAGCACGCGATCGAGATACGCTTGAATCACCCCGTGATAGCACCCCGACTGAAAGAGTTCCGAGCAACGCCCAAAGGTTTTCCCGACATCGGGGTCGGATTGAAACCCGGTGATCCCGATGGCGTGCGCGTAGACGTGCCCGTCACGCTGCACCTCTTCGTCGAGCACCCCCACAACCGAAAGGAGGTCCATCGCCGTCGCCACTCCTGATGTATTCACGACATGGAGGAAGGTCGCTTCATAACAGCTGTACTTCTCCTGACCTTTTTTGTCGCCACAGGCATCCACCAAACCCATAGAGCTGATCGAGCCTTTCGGGACAGGTGACGACGCAAGGACCGGGGACACATCGTGTGCGCCAGTTCCCAGCACGATCGAAACGACAAACGATAGAACTCGCATCATCCTCATGGTCCTTTTCTCCTCTCCGCATCTACCGACGAGCAGGCGGTGA
>DATEPO010000403.1:0-5340 GCA_035273145.1 Nitrospiraceae bacterium | reverse complement strand
GGCGATTGTCCGCCATTGACGGCCGAACGTTTCTCGGCATCGAGAAGGTTCGATGGGATGGACTGGATGAGTCCCAGGCCGGCCAGAAGCTGTAAAAATGCCGGATCGGATTCCTGAGGAGTGCCCACGTGCTGCTCCCCTTCGGGTTTCTCAATAGGCGTCTTCATTGTCGAATTGATTGTCGAAACATCCATAAGGAGGCTCCACCCGTGGGGAGGCATGACTCAAGTCTTGTGCCATGCTGCGGAATCGTCACATTCTGTAAAATCAACGGCATTCGACAGTCGCCATCAAGGCGATTCAATGGAGCTGGTAATTGTTGCCGAGGCGATGGGCAAAAGAAGGAGATCGGAACGGGGGAAGGGAAAGGACCTGATTTTCTTAGTGAGCCGGCTTCGCCTTTTTCTCGGAAGCAGGAGCAAGGAACCGTTCCGTTAACTTGGCGGCCTTCTCCGGTTTGACGGAGGCCAAAATCGTTCCCGCGGTCTTTCCCTTCAGGGAGCGCAAGACTTCCAACGCCATCTCGATGGGCAGCCTCTCGAGGCGGGCGGCCGCTTCTTCCGGCGGCATGGTTTCGTACATTTTGACGACTTGGTCCACAGTCGCCTTCGCCGCCGATTCTGCATCGATCGGCTTCTGTTTTGCGTTCGGACCAGTTTTGGACAATTGGAGCTGGCGTGCGAGCAGTTGCTCGATGTCTTTCTTCAACGACAACAATCGTGCTTCTTCAGTGCGCATCGCCTCTTCTCGGCGCTCTACAGCCCGTTGCCGTTGATTGAGCATGTCAAGGACTTCCTGAGGCATGTCGAGCGCCGGCCCTTGAGGACGAAGAGGATTTTCCTGTGGGTCCAGCAATTCTTGCGTGTCCACCAGTTCCTTAGTATTCTCAGGCTTTGGCTCGGAACTGGATGAACCGGCGCCCGCTGCCGCGAGCATCATGCCGAGTGACAGCATCATCACAATCCAAACCGGCCAAGCCGGCCATGCCCGCGTCCCGATGCGACTCTTAACCTCCATGACGGACTCCGGCACGTTCACTCCTGAGAAATCGAATATGGGCCGCCTCATCCAGCGCTTGTTGCTCCAGCCGCCTGAGCCGCACCATCCGTTGATGCGAGCGGCGCTGTTCAAGAAGTTCCAGCGTTTTACGTTCACGCGCCGCCTCTACTACTTCGCCTCGTTTCTGTTCCCACCGATCCCGCGCGTCCGTTACCGTCTTCAGCGCGTGCCGCGCGGTCATCGTGAGGCCCTCAAGGTCGCGAGTTCTATCGATCATCTCATCGCAGGAAAGCCCTTGGTCAAGAGCGGACTGAAATCGGTCGGCCGCGCGATCGACGGACGCCTGAAGATCCGACCTGCGTGCCACCGACGCTTCAAGCGCTCGTTCCAACACCGAAAGCTCGGCGCGCAAAATATCCTCAAGCTGGCGGCGGTAGTGTCTCAGTGACGTCACATTCATGATTGGCCGGCCTCGAGATTGACGAGCGCATCGACGGAGGCCGCCAACGGAGCCGCTTCTGAAGGCGCCTGTTGTAAATACGTATTGATCGCCTCGATGCTGTTTATGGCGCGATCGATCCGAGCGTTGCTTCCGGGCTTATACGCGCCGAGCGTGATCACATCCTCAGCGCGCTGGTACGTCGAGAGGGACTCAATGACGGCCCGCGCGGCGGCGCGGTGGCGCGGCGAGGTGATATCCATCATGACCCGGCTCGTGCTCTGCAGAATATCGATGGCGGGGAAATGGTGCCGCGCCACCAAATCCCGGGACAGGACGATATGCCCGTCCAAGATGGCCCGCGCGGAATCGGCGATCGGATCAGAGAGATCGTCGCCTTCGACAAGAATGGTATAGACACCGGTGATCGAGCCCGCTCCGTCGCAGGTCCCCACCCGTTCCAGCAGTTTGGGCAATAAGGCAAATACCGACGGAGTATATCCTTTCGTCGTCGGCGGTTCGCCGATAGCCAGGCCGACTTCGCGTTGGCCATGGGCGAAACGTGTCAAGGAGTCCATCAGGAGCAAGACATTCTTGCCGCAATCTCGGAAATATTCCGCAATGGCGGTCGCCACAAAGGCTCCCCGAATGCGCACCAACGGCGGTTGATCCGACGTCGCCGCCACGACGACCGATTTCGCGCGGGCCTCTGGAGTCAGGTCGCGTTCGAGAAATTCCTGCACTTCTCGGCCTCGTTCTCCGATGAGCGCGATCACTTTGATATCTGCGACGGTATTCCGGCTGATCATGCCGAGAAGGATACTTTTCCCGACCCCGGATCCGGCGAAGACTCCGACTTTCTGGCCGACGCCGCATGTCAGCAAGCCGTTGATCGCGCGAATTCCCATATCGAACGGCTGGCTAATTCGCCGTCGCCGTAGCGGATTGATCGGATCGGCATAGAGCGGGTACGGAACATCGGCTTGGACCGGTCCTCGGCCGTCGATCGGCCTGCCGAGACCGTCGAGGACGCGCCCCAGGAGTCCCGCTCCAACGGACACGGACGCTTGGCGGCCGGTCATCATCAACCGACTCGTCGGTCCGATTCCGCGCATTTCCCCGAGCGGCATCAATAAGAGGCGTTCTCCTCGAAAGCCCACCACTTCCGCCAGCACGCGGCCCTCACCGTCTTCACGGATAATTTCCCCCATTTCGCCGATCGACGTGACGGGGCCATAGCCCTCGATGACGGTCCCGACCGCCTGGGCTACACGTCCGTATTCAGCAAGCGCATCGACATGATCCAAGGCTTCAAATTGTTTCATGCGTGCCGTTTCAACGCCTCCCCATAACGAGCCAGTCGTGCGTCAATCGTGGCATCGAT
This sequence comes from Nitrospiraceae bacterium, assembly GCA_035273145.1. Lineage (GTDB taxonomy): Bacteria > Nitrospirota > Nitrospiria > Nitrospirales > Nitrospiraceae > JAICXS01. Next base: position 2,518 of record DATEPO010000403.1, on the reverse strand, counting down.
AAATCGCGTCGGCGTTTCGAGCAGACAGCCGCCCCGCGACACGGTCGGATCTCCTTCTATTTTCATCGTGACGGGACCTTCGAACAGCGGTAGGAGTGTCGCGCGCACGCTTTCGATGAAGGAAACCTCTTCGGGATGGAGCCGGATCAACACTTCACGGCTGTCTCGCACCCGCGCGACGGCGTCGCGGACCTGTGCCTGGACGAGCTCGCGCTTCTCATCGGCGCACTGACGCACAATCTTCGAGGCGATCGCCAACGCCAATTCAGTCACCTGTGCCTCAACGGTCTTCATCACAAGAACGCGCGCCCGTTCGAACTCCGTGATCGCCGAGGCGAGGAGAGCCAGCCGGCGTTCATGGACCGGTCCGGCCTGTTCACGCGCGCGCCGTTCGCCCTCCAGAACTCCACGCTCGTAGGCGGACATGTCACTCGCAGTTTCTCGTGAGCTCCCGTGCATCCCCGCTGCGGCGCTCTGACCGGAGTCCATTTCTTCCATCTGAAAACTTTGCAGACGAACGCCTGCCCCACGGACGACGGCTTGTTTGAGCAAGCCGTTCTCGCGTCGCAACCGCTGTAATTCGCGAAGGCGGTTGAGCAGAATGATCACTTGGTCGGGCTCGAAGGGCTTCACGAGAATATCCGAGGCGCCAAGTTTCATGGCTTTGACCGCAAGATCCACCGTGCCGAACCCTGTCATGACGATGCCGATCGTTTGGGTCTCGTCTCGCATCACCTGCTCAAGCAGCGAGAGACCGTCCCGATCCGGCAGTTTGTAATCGGTGAGGAGAATGTCCGCCGGGTGGTGTTTGAGAGCATCCAAGGCCGCTTGGGCGCACGGAGCCGCAGAGACGCGATACCCTTCCCGCTCCACGACTTCCACCAAGAGCCGGCTGATGGTCGGATCGTCCTCCACGATCATGACATGCGGAGGCGGCATCGACGTGACATCAAGCCATCCTTCCGCTATGTCGGCCTGTTTAGCCTGCGCACCAGAACGCGCGGTGTCGAGACGACTCATACCATGGCCTCGCCCGCTCCACCGATGACCACGCGCCCTTCTTCTTCCAACTTTCGGCACATCTTCAGGATATTTTGTTGCGCTTTTTCGGCGTCGCTCAATTTCACCGGGCCGCGCGCCTCCATGTCCTCTCTCAGCATCTGGGCCGCGCGGTTCGACATGTTGCGCAACACTTTTTCGACCACATCGGGCGCCGCGGCTTTTAGCGCCAAGGGCAATTCCTCTTTGCTGACTTCTTTCAACAGTTCTTGCATGCCTCGATCATCGATTTTCACCAGGTCGTCGAAGACGAACATGAGCGAGCGGATCGTCTCGGCCAAGGTGGCGTCCCGCTCCGTGAGTTTCGACATGATCGTGCCTTCCATCGTCTTATCCAGGCGGGTCATGATCTCGGCCATCATCTTGGCGCCGCCGATGGTCAATACCCGCGGCCCGCTACTTCCTTTTAATGCCTCCTGCAAGGCATCGCTCAGATGCTGCAAGATCTCCGGCTGCACCTCTTCCATCGTGGCGAGTCGCTGCGACACGTCTGCGCGCAGATGCTCGGGCAGTGCGGACAAGACCTGGCCGGCTTGCTCCGGGTCCAGATGCGCCAACACGACCGCGATCGTTTGCGGATGCTCCACCTTGACGAGTTGTGAGACCATACGGGCATCCAGCCATTTGAGCGTTTCCAAGCCGGGGTAGCTCGCCGACGTGAACGAATCCATAATATGGGCGGCCTTCTCGTTCCCTAAGGCTTTGCTCAAAATGGTCTTGATGTATTCCCTGCCCTCAAAGCCGATCGTGCCCTGGCCGGCCGACGTGTGAAAGTCCTGCATGACCTCGGTCTCTTGCTCACGTGTGATGTTGGACAGTTCGGCCATATGAATGCCGACCTTCCGAATATCTTTCGGCTCCAGATGCCGCATCACTTGGGCGGCCGCATCTTCGCCGATGGCGCGTAAGAGGATCGCCGCTTTCTCTTCCCCGCTCAATTTACTCGCCATGAAGGACCACCGCCATTACGTACCCGCTTTCAGCCATTGCTTGACGACCACCGCGGTGGATTCCGGATTGTTCCTGGCCAGATCCAGCACCTGGCTCTGCTCCAAACTGGGTGTCTCGTTCTGCGACAGCACGGTGGCGGACGATCCGCCCACCCGTTCCTGAGCGAAAGACGCCGGCGAAGGAGTCGTCAAGGCCGCGACCAGCGGCCGGACGACAAACAGGAGAATGAGAAGGAACAGAACCGCGCCGACCCCATAGCGAATATAGGGCGCGTATGTTTTGAGGAGACTCGGCGCCTCGTCCACCGCCGCGGCGGATCCGGCGCCAACGTCTCCCTCAAATCCGAACTGAACATTGACCACTTCGACTTGGTCCTGCCGCTCGGAGGAATATCCCATCGCCTTCTTGACGATTTCCTCGATCTGCTTCATCTCCGCTTCCGGCCGTGGCACATATTTGCGCACGGCATCCGCAGCGCCGCTGTCCTTCACGGGTTCATAACTGCCGT
>DATEPO010000402.1:0-6469 GCA_035273145.1 Nitrospiraceae bacterium | reverse complement strand
CTGATCTCGCCTTGCTCGTTGCAGAAAAGGTGATTGAACGAAGCCTGACGGATGCCGATCACCGCCGCTTGGCAGATGAAGCGCTTGCCGCAGTGGCAAAGACCTACCAACACTAAAGTTTTCATAGAATAATTGATAGATGAACTGCGCAGGATATGAGAGCAGTACCCGAGATCAACTGTGCAGTCGCCAAAATGAGTGAGCATAGTAAGTGTGATTGAGGGCAGTTCAGCAATGGTTACACGCTTCCCCGCTGATATCCTTCCAAGTCAACCGTTACGAATCGGAATCCCACGTCCTTCAATTTTTGAGTGATGCCGTTTCGACGGGCGTTGTCTTGTAGAACCGCCAGACCATCATCGTCCAGTTCCAGCCGAGCGATGTCCCCATGATCCCGCACACGAAACTGCCGGAATCCGTCTCGAAACAACGCCGCTTCCGCCTGCTCCACACGGCTTAATTTTTCGCGGGTGATCGCTGTGCCGCGAGGAATCCGTGAAGACAGGCAGGCGGCGGCAGGTTTATCCCAGTTGGACAGGCCAAACTCTTTGGCGAGTAATCGGACGTCAGCCTTGGTGAGCCCCGCTTCGACCATCGGGCTACGGACTCCTCGCTCACGAGCCGCGACAAGACCAGGTCGGTCATCTCCCAAATCGTCTAAATTAGTCCCGTCGACAACAGCGCCGAGTTGAAGGCCCTGCCGGAGACGTCCCAGAAGTTGATACAGATCTGTCTTGCAATGGTAGCAGCGGCTCGCATCGTTACGGACAAAATCCTTAATCTGAAGTTGGTCGGTGGGCAGCATGATGTGGCGTGCGCCAATCTCGGCCGCGACGCGCCGTGATAGTTCCAATTCGATGTCCGGGAAGGTCGGTGATACAGCGGTCACCCCGATGGCCTGGGTGCCGAGCGCATCGTGAGCCACTTTCAGGACAAGCGTGCTGTCGATCCCGCCGGAGAAGGCAACGACCACTGAGTTCATTTCTCGTAGTAAGGCCTGCATTCTATGGAGTTTGTCCTGCAGCGTAACGACGGGAATGGCGGTGGGGGTCGGCATGGCTACGATTTCACTTTCGCCTTGTTCTGATTAGCGACGACCACAAGCGCATAGCGAGTGGGATGCAGATACTGCTTTGCGACGCGTAATACGTCTTCTTTCGTAACCTGTTCGATAAGTTTCGGATAGCGGCTGAAGTAGTCGAGGCCCAGGCCATAGAGTTCGACCAAAGCCAGCACATCAGCCAGCTTGGAGATCGTATCTACACGCAGTGGAAAACTTCCGATCAAATACGACTTGGCCTCCGACAACTCCTGGTCACTCACCGGCCCTTCACGAATGCGATTGAGTTCGGTGACGACACCGGTGATGGCTTGATTGGCCGCTTCATTTCTTGTCTGGAGACTGATGATAAATGGCCCAGCCATCAGATTCGCCTCGAAATGGCTGCCGACATGGTAAGCCAGCCCTTGATTGTCTCGAATGGAATCCATAAGGCGAGAGGAGAATCCCCCCGCGCCGAGAATATAGTTCATGACCGTCACGGCATAGTAATCGGGATTCGTTCGACTGATTCCGACATGCCCCATGAGGATCGTCGCCTGTGTCAGATCTTTCTCGATTAACTTGACCACCGACTTCTCCAGTTGATGCGGCGGTGGGAGCGTTCGTGCGCTGCTGTCTCCGCGCTTCCACGCCCCAAAACGTTTCGCGAGCTGAGTCCGTGCTTGATCGGCCGTGATGTCTCCGACAATCGTGAGAATTGTTTGATTGGGCACATATTCGCGTGTGTAAAATTGAACGACATCGGCACGCTTGATCTTGGGAAGCGTCTCTTCTGTTCCGGTAATGGGCCATCGATAGGGATGGCTGGGAAAGACGACTTGTTTAAAGGCCTTGCCGGCCACCTGTCCGGGATCGTCTTTCTCGCTCTGAATCTCACCCAAGATTTGACTCCGGACTCGTTCCAGTTCATGCTCGGCAAAGGCGGGATGCAGCAGGATGTCAGCCAGGAGCTCGAATCCCAGTTCGATATCTTTTTTTAAGACTCTGGCGGAGGCAGTCGTAAAATCCTCTCCTGCCTTGGCTTGAAGCGCTCCCCCGACAAACTCGATTTGTTCGCCAATTTGATTCGCCGATCGAGTGGTGGTTCCCTCGTCGAGTAACCCGGCTACCAGGTTCGCAAGACCCGCCTTGTCAGAAGGATCGTGGGCCGCACCCGCTTTGATCAACGCATGGATCTGGACAATCGGCAGCGCATGCTGCTCCTGCACCAGCACCGTGAGCCCGTTCGGCATCACAAACCGAACCGGATTGATGTCGGCTGCTTGAGCGAACTGATCGGAGCTCGCCGACAGCATAACTGTCAGGACGACGGGAAGAATCGAAGATACGATTGCTTTGTTGGCTTGCCGGATCATCATTTTAATGCCGCTCGCTTACTGCGGCCGGTTCGGCGGAAGCAGGGAGTGGGACGAGCGTGCCGACCGTACGGTTATCCGCCGTCAAGTATTGATGGGCCACTCGCTGCACATCCTGCGCTGTGACGCCACGTATTCGCTCGAGAAACTTATCGATATGCCGCCAGCCGGCGCCTACGGTTTCAGCCTGGCCGAGCACCATCGCTTGCCGAAAGTTAGAGTCTTGGCCAAAGAGATATTCGGCTTCCACCTGGTTCTTTGCCCGTTGAAGCTCTTGTTCAGTCGGGGGACTTTCTTGAATCCGTTCAAATTCTCGGTACAAGGCTTGTTCCACGTCTTGAATTTTTGACCCCGGTTTGACGACGGCAAAACAATAGAGGAGTTCGGGGTCGGTTTGCAGCAGGTTGTATTCCGTCCCTACCGCCAGTGCGATTTTCTGTTCATAGACAAGGCTTCGATAGAGACGAGAACTCTTGCCATGGGAAAGGATGGACTCGAGGATCGTCAACGCATAAGAATCATCGCTCGTATAGTTCGGCACCCGATACCCAACCATGGCAAAAGGCAGTTCGGCCTCTCGCTTGAGGAGAAAGCGCCGCTCGCCTCTCTGCTCGGGCTCCACGACACGTTGGACGGGAGGCGTCGGACCTTTCGGGATCGGTTCAAAGAGACGCTTAATGGTCTCGATCAGTGCATCGGCTTTCAAGTCTCCCACGACCACCAGTGTCGCATTGTTCGGACTGTAATAGGTATCGTAATAGGTCTTCAAATCTTCCAGAGACATCGCATTGAGATCCGAAAACCAGCCGATGACCGGCCAGTGATACGGGTGCATGAGGAATGCTTGTGCAAACAGCGTTTCGACCAAGGAAGATTGCGGGTCGTCTTCTGTGCGCAGGCGCCGTTCCTCCTTGACCACTTCACGTTCGAGTTGGAATTCTTTTTCGTTGAGCTGCAGGCCCTGCATGCGATCGGCTTCGAGCGCCAAGGCGAGTTCGACGCGATCGGCGGCCACATTTTCAAAATACGCGGTGAAGTCTTGGCTCGTAAATGCGTTGTCATTGCCGCCGTTCTTACGAATTAGCCGCGAGAACGTGCCTTTCGGGTTCCGCTCTGTTCCCTTGAACATCATGTGCTCGAGCATGTGTGACAGACCGGCTCGTCCCATGACCTCATTGCGGGATCCGACCTTGTACCAGATCTGGACAGTGACCACGGGGGCTTTAGGCGATTCCACGAGCAGAACTTTGAGCCCGTTGCTCAAGATAGACTCATGGACGCTGGACGCGACATCCAATGCCGTCGCCTGTGGAGCCGGCCATAGAAAAAGACCAAGCCACAGCGCCATGACCCATATGAAAGTAGGCGTACTCGCTCGTTGGAAGGCAGGCATCCTATCCTTACCCAAGTCTCGCACCGTTAACCATGCGCTCCAGCCGGAGTCAAGAGAACCGGCTCGCGTTGCGGAAGCTCACCCAGTTGGCCGCAGGCTCCGAGGACGTCACGGCCCTTACTCTTTCGAATAAAGACATCCAGGCTGGCGTGCCGCAGCACCTTCTGAAATTGCAGCACCATGGCATCATCGGGACGGCGGAATGCATTGCCCGAAAATTCATTGAACGAAATGAGATTGACTTTGCATCGTATCCCGTTCAGCAGCTTCACCAGTCGCTTGGCATCCTGTTCAGTATCATTCACGCCGTCCAGCAAGACGTATTCGAAGGTCAGCCGCCGATGGGGTGCAAGGGGATACTTCCGGCACGCGTCTAAGAGACGATTGAGCGGATGGAGTCTATTGGCAATCGGCATCAAGAGGTCACGCTGGGCATTCGTCGTCGCGTTCAACGAGATGGCCAGATTGATACCCAGTGCCGCGACGTCTCTGAGCCTCGAGGCCAAGCCGGCCGTGGACAGGGTAATCCGGCGCGCCGGAATCCCCAGGCCCCACTCGCTATTGGTGATCCTTGCGATCGCGTCGGCGACGGCTTCGAAGTTTGCGAGGGGCTCGCCCATCCCCATCAAGACCAGGCTGGTCAGCCGTTCACCGGGCTCCAGATGATCCTGCACGGTCATTACTTGATCGACGATTTCATGCGCATGGAGATTTCGCTTCAATCCCATGGTCGCGGTCAGGCAGAAGCGACAATCGAGGGTGCAGCCGACTTGGGTCGAGAGGCAGAGTGTTAAACGGCCGGCATCTGGGATCAGGACACTTTCTATGGAGAGGTCATCCTCAAGGCGCGCCACAAACTTTCTGGTTCCATCGGACGACCGTAGGACCTGAACCTTTTCAAAGCGAATAATCTTCGCAAGCTGCTGCAGTTGACTCCGGGCGGCCTGTGAAAAATCAGTCATCTCATCGATGGTCCGCACCCGTTTGCGATAGAGCCATCGAAAGAGTTGAGACGTTCGGTAGCGCGGCCAACCCAGGTTCTGAATGAGTTGCTCCCCGGCGGCGAAACGAAGAGACAAAAGATTGATCGAGCGTTCAAGCGAATCACAGGTATGGGGCGTGGCCAATTGCATAGGTCAGACTAACACAGCGGAAAATTCTATGACAAGCAACGGTTCCGGTCCTTTCATGGACCTAGGGGTGATTGCTTTGTTATAATGCTGGCGATCTCTGTCGGTTCATCGCCTTTTCGGTTTGCCAGCATGTTTCCAATGACTCCATTGAGAGTTTTTCTCCCAGCACTTATCCTCCTTCTGACTGCCGTCAATTCCCCTGCTCAGCAAGAGTCCGCTCACCCCGATTCCCCTACACTGGAGGTCGTGTGTGAGTCCGCTGAAGCCTGTTATCGGGCCGCATTGACGACTGAAGATGGGACTGTTTCGATACAGGATCGCGTGCGCAAGAAAATTGAGCGCTTGCGTCTTGTCCTTCTTCGTGAACCGGAATCGGTGTGGGCCAAGCGGGCCCTTCTTCTCATAGGAGTGCTGTCAACCGACGCAGATCCGGCTGAAGCGGCGCGACAACTACAAACATTGCAGTTCGATGTGTCGGCGCTGGACGATTATGTCCGCCTATGGAGAGGAGACGCGCTTCTCAAGCTTGGTGAGGCCTCTCAAGCCGCCGTACTGTTTGAATCCATCGCAGAAGACCCCGATAGCATTCTCCTAGAGCGCGCCTCGTTTCGGGCTGGGGAGGCCTGGTATCGAGCCGGGCAGTGTGGAAGAGCCATCGATCAACTGCTCCGTGCGATCGCCTTAGCACCGCAAGATCCATCCGCCCCCATCGGTCAATTGATGCTGGCGGATTGCGAGGCGCGGGAGAATCGGATAGCCGACAGCCAGGCGGCTTTCCGGCACCTCTGGGTTCGCTATCCAAATTCCCCTGAAGCACGAGAGGCTCAGGTGCGGCTTTCGCTCATGACAAATAATGGGCCCTGGCAACCGACCGCCGATGACCTCTACAGCCGAGCCATCGCATTTTCCGCGCTGGCACTGCATGCGGACGCGGCCGAAGAACTGCAGAAATTTTTATCCCTTGCCCCACAGCATCCAAAGCACGACGAAGCGAAATTCAAATTGGGCACTTCCTTGGTTCGTTTAAAACGGTATGACCAAGCGCGAGACGTGTACCGTAGTCTTGCAAGCGGACAATCTACACAAGCCGGCGAGTCGGTTGTCTGGCTTGCGAGGGTGTATCTCAGGCAGGATGCTGGTGATCGTCTGTTGGGATTACTCTCATCTCTGCCGGCCACTGTACTATTATCGGGCGACCAGAAGGCCATGGTCCATATGTTGTCGGGGATTTGGTTGGACGACCAAGGGCAATCCGACAAGGCCATCCTGAAATATCGGCAGGCCGCGCAGTCGGCAGAGAGCAATGGCCAGCGATTGGAAGCGCTGTGGCGCATTGGATGGGCACACTATCGCGCAGGACAGTACCAGGCTGCGGTAGAGTTCTTCCAGAAAATCGTGGGTGGAGTAGAAGATCCGCAATGGACACCGCAAGCTCTGTACTGGATCGGCCGAACGCGAGAACGCTTACATGATGCGCAAGCCATCGAGACCTACGCGCACCTGTGCCGTCGCTATCTCTTCACCT
>DATEPO010000401.1:0-5391 GCA_035273145.1 Nitrospiraceae bacterium | reverse complement strand
CGTTGATCCGCAGCTCAGTGTGAATCGGGCCCTCTCGCAGTCCTAATGCGGCGGCCGCTTGCTCGGCACACGCGCCGATCCGCGCCTGAACAGCAGGTGAGAGACGCGATGGAGTCACGTAGATGGTTTCTTCAAAGAATGGTCCGTCGAGCGGATCGGGCTTATCGAAGAGCGCCAGCACGCGAAGCGCTCCAGCCGTCAAGAGTCCCTCCAAGGCCACTTCCTGACCCGGCACAAAATTTTCCACAAGGAGCTGGCAGCCGGCCTCACTGGCTTTGGCCACACCTAACCGATGAAGGAGCGCGGTCACGCGCTGAAAGGCCGATGCAAACTCCGTACGATCGTTCGCCCGAATTACGCCGCAACTGGCGGAGAGCACCAGCGGTTTGATCACGCAGGGGTAGGAGATTGTCTCGGCAAGCGCGGCTGCATCATCAAAGATCGAACACCGGAGGAAGCGCGGCACCGGCACGCCGTGCTCATGCAGCAACACTCGCATACGGTATTTATTGCGGGCCGCCGATACCGAATTCACGGAGTTATGTGGAAGTTTCAAAGCCGCCGCCAGTTGTGCCGCAAGGACGGCGGTCGCGTCATCGACACCAAGGACCGCGTGGATCGGATGGGTAAGCGCGTACTCGAACACAGCCTCCGCGGAACGCTCGGGTTCACTAAAATTCAGCGAGAGCCACTCGAACTGAGGACGGTCGATGAGGACAGCGGTTCTTTCCAGCCCAACGGTGATATCGAGACTGAGCGTTCGGGCCGCGTCGAGAAATGCCTCGGCACGGTAGGTTGTCGATGGCAGAAGGAGAAGCACTCTCGGCATGGATGCAACTTACTATTGAGAAACGAAGTTATCGCTGAACTACGACGCTGCTCAAAATGCCGCTCCAGCAAGACAGCAGAGAAGAAACTTTCGGGAATAGTCGAGGGAGTTCCTGTCCGCAACTCTGCTCGAAGGATTTTCAGCAGCCTTCAGAGCGTGCGGCACGTTCTGTGTGAAAATGGCTGAGCTGACGGTTGGCCTCGACAATGGCTACGAGTTTATTTACGACCTCAGGGATATTGGCGCCTGGTATCGCATAATAGCCCTCATCATCGCCAAGACCGGTATAGACGCGATTGCCGATGCAGCCGAAACTGGCTGTCGCCATCCCGGATTGCAGTGATTCCGGAAGAATAGCGCATGTCGGTCGTCCCATCGTCGCACCGCCGCTGGCTATCCCGGCCGCTTGTGCCGCCTCGGCCACCAGCATCAGTTGCTTGGCCGTGCCGCGGATCAGCACAACATCGGGATCAAAGGAAGCCTCGGCTAACCGGGCATAGAGTGCCACTCGGAATGGGCGTTCCCTGCGTGGGATCGTCGGAATTTCTTCCATCGTGATGTATTGCATCTGAACCATAGTCTGCACGAGACCGTTCAGTTCCTGCTCAACGTCGGCGGGAAGCTCGACTCCATGCGTATGGGCGCCGACCGGGCAGGTATAGTGATCCGAGGCCTCTGTATAAAACACACGCCCCTCTGCCGCAAGACGCCAGTAGCCGCAGCCGGCCGGAGCCGGCGACTCAATGCGCGGCATGTTTGCGGGCGCCGATTCGCGGAATGCAATGGCAACGGGCGGCAATCGCAATCCCAAGAGTTCCTGTAATTCGCTCCCTGTCGTGAGATTCATCTCTTTCTTTCTCCTTGATCACTACGTCTGGCCGCGCACCGATTCAGGACACGGCGGGATCAATATCATGATGATGGTTCGGCTGAAGGGCGACAAACTGCTCGCTCGTAGGTTCCGCACAACAAAACCAAGGTTCGCTCATCCGCGGCGGGCGAATCCGTTGTGAGTGCCGACTCGGCCGCCCGTCGGGCGCGTTTCGCCCCGCCATTCGATACGTCATGAACCGCAGGCGAGAGAACGTAGCAAGAGGATCCTCGTCCGCTTTGGCTGCCTCTTCGACGGCCGAACTGATGTCCCGATGAAGTTGATCCATACGGGGATCAGGATGCGTCCAGTGATATTGAAACCCGGCTTGATCTAACGGACCTACGCAAGTCTCAAGAGCCTGCCGTGGCTCCGACTGGATGAGTAAGGCTGAGCCGGGCGGAATCAAAAGGCGGATCGCATACTGCACCGGATCGATGGCCTCGATCAGATCATGAGCCTCGACGATGTCAAGCATGTCCGCGTAGTCCTCGAGCGTCGTCCACGGAGTAAAGGCCACCAACGATGGGCGCAGAGTGATTCCCGATGTTCGTAGGATGTCCAGCGCGATGAGGACATCGGCAGCCGTATGGCCCTTTTTGAGGCGTGCAAGCACGACATCGCTGAAAGACTCCACGGCCGAGATGACGAACAGGCAGCCGAGCGCAGCCAGTTCGGTGACCATCGTCCGGCGCTTCAACAGATGCTCGATCTTGGCGGTAAAATCAAACGTGAGATGGGGAAACTCTGCATGCATGGCGCGCACGATGCTTAACGAATGGCCAGGACCATTCAAAAAGTCAGGATCCCCGAACGTGATATGGGTGGCCCCGGCCGCAACCTGTTGCCGAATGTCTTGAAGCACGACGTGCTCAGGCATTAAAAAGAAGCGGCCCTCGTAGACCGGCACAATCGGACAATGCAAACAGGTATGCAGGCAGCCTCGACTCGCTTCTACGTATCCCACCACCTGCTCCATGCCGCGATATTCCAGATGAACATACCGTGTGAGCGATGGGAGACTCGTACGGCTTGGTGCAGGCGCGGTCACGGGAAACCGTGTCAGGGATGGACTGACGATCCGCCCGCGGCGGCTCACGCCTTCGAGAGGGGGTAAGTCCCTCTCGCGTTGACCTTCTTCGTCATGATCAGAACGCACGGTGACGGGCTTTTGATCAAGCGCGTTGACCAGATTTACCAGCGGCATTTCATATTCGCCTCCGATCACGAAATCCGCGACACCTGACAGCAAGTATTCCGCATTGATCGACCCGTACAGGCCAAAAATACAGATCTGGCAAGCGGGGTTCACATCATGGATCAATGTGGCCACACGGACGCCCAAGCGCAAGGCCGTATGCATGGGGACCGAAATCCCGATGAATCGAGCCTGCTTGACGCGCTCGGCGTCGAACGCTTCCACCGCAATATCCAACGCCGCGGGGGCATAGCCGGCCTGCTCCAGAAATCCCATCGGCTGCGCAATGCCGACCGGCTGATGTCCCAGCTCATAGCAGGAGATCAACAGAATGGCGCCGGGCCGACGAAGGGACACGGGTCTCTCCATTTTGACTTGGTTCTGTATGGAGTTTATATCCATATGAGTTTCAATTTGTGAAAGGGTACGCAATCCTCACGGTGAATGCAATCAGTCAAGTCGATGCACTCGATAGACGCCTGGGCGTTGAGAGGTGCGAATTGACGCTTGCCAAAGCCATCTCTTATACTCGCGTTCTTTTGGCACGATGCGCTACGCCCCATCGATTACGTAGAGACGATGAGATTTGAAGCCCGTCAGTTTTGCCGGCGGCACACAGGCGGCCAATCAAACGGCAGGCGGCTGCTAGGCGCATTTGGCCTTGGCATGTTGCTCGCCCTCCATGCAGTTCTCGCCTCTCCTATGTCCTGGGCGCAACCCACCGTGATATGGGATCCGCTTACTGAAGGTTTGTCGGCGGCGATGTGGGCGCCTGGACCGACATGCCATGATGAGGTGCCGCCGTTGATTGCCGTGCGCATCGACCCCGAACGATACCGGTTTGCCACGTATCATTACAAAGATGAGAAGCTGCCCGCTCCCCTGACCATCAAAGAATGGCAGCGCCGTACAGGCGCCGACCTCCTGTTCAATGCCGGTTTGTTTCGAGACGATTATTCGTACATGGGCGTGCTATTGAAGGACGGCCGGTCATTGGGCACGAAACGACATGGGCAATGGCAGGGACTCTTCGCCGCTGAACCCACCGCTCCCGGGCTGCGCAAGGCACGTGTCATGGATTTGGCCGTGGATCCCTGGGACGTAGACAAACTGGCCTATCAGGAAGTTGCGCAGTCCTTGATGCTGCTGGACCACCTGGGCAAGCCGCGAGTCAGGCAGACGGGGAAACGCGCGCACCAAACCATTGTCGCGGAAGATCGAGACGGGTTCATCCTGCTGTTGAAAACGACCGACCCGGTGGCGCTTTGGGATCTTGCGATCTGCCTTGGGCGTGAATTTCCAGCGATTCATCAGGCCATGGTCATGGATGGAGGCGCATCTTCGGATCTTCTAATTGAAGGCCGTCTGTCAGGAGAAGAGAAAAATGGCACCGTCCTGTCGGTCCAGCCTTACCAGGATCTCCTCGATGGAGGCGGCATGAGGCACATTCCTCTCCCGGCCGTCATTGGGGTGCTGCCGCGTCAATAAAGATTCGGAAAGATTCGGGACGGTTCGAGGTTCTTTCAGAAAAACATCGAACGACGAACTGTCCTGCACTACCGTTTCACCGGCTGCACGGGATAGCCGGCTTCGACCCAGGCGCCCATACTGCCGCTGACATTGTATACATGCCGATATCCCAGGTCGGCGAGGGTTTCGGCGGCAATGTTGCTGCGATGCCCGGACTGGCAATACACCACGATGTGATCGTCCAATTTGGCGCCGATTTCGCGATGGCGTGCTTTGATCTCACGAAAGTCGATGTTCAAATCCGTGCCCGGGATGACCCCGGTCGCATGTTCCTCTGGGGACCGAACATCGATCAAGATAAAGGGCTTTCGGTCCGGCGATGGCCCCTTCTCCAATCCGGCTCGCAACTGCGCGACCGTGAGCACGTAGGAATGATAAGCCCATACCGTGCGGTCAGCCGCTGCTCCGAGCGCAAGCATGAACACCACACCGAGTAAAAGGATTCGAGACATGATTCACCTCCAGCCAGGAGTCACTCCTCCATCTCCGATGAATTATTGTAAGTCCTCAGAAAGGAGGCGGTCAAGGATCGGTCAGCTTGCAGCCGTGGTCTCTGCTTTGACGCTGTATGCATGCTCGGAGGGACCGCGATTGGTGCAGAGCAGCGAGTCCGGAGGAATCGTGGTCTATCCGTTTAAGGAGAGTGGCTCCCTCTTATCGCCGTTTCGCAAAGATGCGCTGCAAATGATGCAGCAACACTGCGGCAGGTCCTATCGAATCGTTCGCGAGGGAGAGACGAAAGCGCGCAGTCGGGTGAATGAAAACGCCGGCGGGATGGAAGAGATTCGGGAGCGGCGATGGGGAATAGAGTTTGAATGCAAGGAGAAGAAATAGAGAGGACAATCGCCGAGGTGGTTTCCGTGCTCGTACAGGCCGCACAATCGGAATATGCCCCCTGGACACGCGCAGGAAAAACCACCTCGGCGATTTCCCCGGCTTGCACATGTGTGAAGAGAGAAGAGC
>DATEPO010000400.1:0-14727 GCA_035273145.1 Nitrospiraceae bacterium | reverse complement strand
CGCTTTTTGCAGAATTTGCGATCACAAGATTGAAACTGTGGGTCAGAAAATTGAAGCCGCCGCTGAAAGATGTCCATGATTCCGTAGGGGTGCGCATCATTCGGACAAGAGCTGAGGTCACTCCTGAACCGAAGCCCGCCGGCTTCTTACTCGAATCCGTGCGATTTCTCCGGAAAGGAACGGTATTGGATGTGGCAGCGGGTCGAGGAAGAAACGCGCTGCATCTTGCGAGCTTGGGATTTGCCGTCGATGCTGTCGATCGTGACGAACACGCCTTGCAGGAACTGACTGGTTTCGCCACGCAGCGGCAACTGTCCAATATCAGCATTCAAACCATCAATCTGGAGCATGAAGCTCCTACAGCGGCGCTCGATAATGAACGGTATAATGACCGCTACGAGGACGTCTTAGTCTTCTTCTATCTGTACCGGCCACTGTTCCCTGCCCTCATAAAGGCGCTCAAACCTGGTGGTGTGCTCATGTACGAAACGTTTTTGATCGACAACCATTTCCACTATCAACATCCTCGAAGAAAAGAATTTTGTTTGGAGCACAATGAACTCCTTCGACTGGCGCAAGGACTCCGTGTCTTACATTACGAGGAAGGACAACACGGCGAACCTTCTAGCCGCAGCGACAAGCCGTTTACCGCACGATTAATTGCCCAAAAAGGATAGCATGAGCCGACTGGACCTTCATCTCCACACGACCTTTTCGGATGGCAGCCGAACTCCTACCGATGTCCTTGCATTGGCCGGCAAGGCACAGGTCAGCGCCTTAGCCATCACGGATCACGACACCGTCGCCGGCTTGCCCGAGGCCATCGCAGCCGGGCGTTCCCTCGGTATCGAAGTCATTCCCGGCATCGAACTCAGCTCCCGGTGGGGACAGATGGAATTGCATATCCTCGGTTATTTTTTGGATTGGAACGATCCGGAGTTGCAACGGCAGCTCACCCGGTTCCAGAACGCACGCCATGTGCGAAATCCACGCATGATTGAAAAACTGAACGCGCTCGGCATCGATCTGACTTATGATGAAGTACGGTCGCTTGCCGGAAACGACTCCGTCGGCCGTCCGCATATTGCGCGCGTGTTAATTGAAAAGGGTTATGTGACGTCGGCCAAGGAGGCCTTCGATCGATATCTGGCCGACGGCGCGGCTGCCCACGTGCCGCGAGAATTGCCGGAACCGGCGGAAGCCATAGCAATTATCAGAGCCGCGCGAGGCATACCGGTGCTGGCTCATCCATCATGGCTGGATCGATCGGAAGGTATCTATAAAATCTGTGAGCAATTGAAAACCGTAGGACTCGCCGGCATCGAAGTCCATTACAGCAGCCATCGGCCGGAACAGACTGCAGCCTATCTTGATGTGGCTCGCCGTTTGGATCTCCTGGTTACCGGGGGAAGCGATTTCCATGGCGTGACGAAACCGGATATTGAGGTGGGCATCGGCAGAGGCCAGCTCAAGGTACCGGAAGCGTTGTTAGAGCCGCTCAGGAAAGCAGCCACTGCCTAATGATGTACCTGGGACACAGAGGAGGACACCATGAAACGACTCGCCGTGCTGTTCGTCATCATCGGCATCCTCTCGCTATTCGGCATATCGTCGGGAGAAAGCGCCTGCTCGCCTCGTGATCGAATCGATCTCAGCAAGGCCGGATATTCGAAAGCGGAAATCGACACGCTGTGCGAGCAGGAGACCGATCAGGCCATACCGCCGCCGGTCATGGGTGTCCTGTTCGGCGAAGGCCAGGCACGTTGGGTCCAATGGTGCACGACCCCGCAAGGCCGATGCCCCTTATTTTCCGAGGCCGTCGGCTACTATCCGGTGGGCTTTCCATGCAATTGTTATATGCCGTGGGGATTCTACGCCGGCACCGCGCAATGACAGTTGTGGAAATGAAGGTTGGTTACAGTGAAAAAATTCGCGGATGGCAAGAGGCCTTCCACCTAGTTATCCGGCGCTTCAACGATGTGATTCTCGAATCGGGTGCAACCTTCCGCCAGTAACCGGTTAGTCAACATTTCGCCGGGCCATTCAATCGGAAGATCGGCCGTAAACACCCAGACGTCCGGGGAAGTCCATACCGGCCCATAATCCTCAGGTAGTTCCGGATCGAAGAGGTCGGTCCAGATCGGCATGTACACTCCGTTTCCGCACTGTGTGTGCAGATGCACGATTGTGCGGCTACGGACAGCTGGATCCAGATCGCGCCAGACGGCGACGGTTTCATCGGCCAGCCGGTGAAGTCGCACCGCATTCTGCGCATCGAACATGGCATACGCGGCATAGACCGGCGCTTCGATCATATGTGACGCCGGCGCGAGTTCGGGACACTGCGCAACCAGTCCTTTCAGCAACCCTTCACGGTCTTCCTCCTCCAGTGAATCAGGCATACCCGAATCGGGCGAGCCGATCAGTTCAAACATGAGATACGCGGTCGACTCGACAGGCGGATGCAGGCGCGCCGCAATCGCTTGCCGGCGCTCCGAATCGGCGAGCGAGGAGATATGCGCATTCAATTCATGCAACGTCAACAGATCGAGCGTCGCATCGGTGAGCAGGCGCGGTTCTACGGTCACAATCGTTCCCGCCGGTAAGCGCAGATGCCGGTGCAGGAGATCTGCCGTCGCCACCGGATCGATCTTCAATCGCAACGGCAGATGGAGATTCGCTTGCAGCGGCAATTCAAGCGCCGCCATGATCGCGTAGTTCAGCCGGTCATCAGCGGCGGGCTCGTCCTGTTCGATCGCCACCGAACATGCCGCCTCCGAGAGCAAGTCGAACATCCATTCCGCCATTTCCTCATCCAGGGCGGCCAGCACGGTCAACAGATCGTGCTCGCGATCCTGCTCCAAAAACGCCTGAAGCGTTTCGACGGCGGAATCTGCATCTCCATGATCATGACGCCGAGCATTGATCAGATGGATAAGATCACGCGTCAGGGGATCAGGGCGGCGCCAATTGGACATGTTACCTTCCTCCATGGTCTGCGATGACGAATAAGCAGTCACCGCTGATAACCCATGTTGCCAAACTTTTCCGAACGAATGCAAGCACGGCGTCTTCGGCGCGAGGAAAAAGTAAAAAGGTAAAAGTAACCAGTTCAGGAGCAGATTATTCTCAACTTTTGCCTTTTTACTTTTCACTTTCGCCTTGGCGGCTCCGCCGCCTCATTCACCAATGACCTTGACCAACACGCGCTTTCGGCGGCGGCCGTCGAATTCGCCATAGAAAATCTGTTCCCACGGTCCGAAATCCAATTGTCCTTTGGTGATGGCGACGACGACTTCGCGGCCCATGAATTGGCGCTTGATGTGTGCATCGCCGTTATCTTCTCCGGTTTCGTTGTGGCGATACGCGGCGTCTTGCGGGGCCATCTTCTCCAGAAATGCATCGTAGTCTTTCAGCAGGCCCAGCTCATCGTCATTGATATAGACACTCGCGGTAATGTGCATCGCATTCACGAGGACGAGCCCTTCCGTCACCCCGCTGCTCCGGACGGCCGCTTCGACCTGTGATGTAATATTGATGTAGGCCCGTCTGGTCGTCGTCTCGAACCAGAGTTCTTCGCGGTAGGACTTCATGCGGCGCTCACGAACTCCTTGCATTCTGAACTACCACAGTTCAGCAATGCAAGATGGACTGGAGAGCGCCGAGACAATCGCCATCCCTAATGGTCCCATAGCCCTTCCGTGCCATATAATAGAGGTCTTCTTTAAACAGTCGAGAAGACCATGCCACGAATCGACACGGCCACACCGCGGCTTTCGCCCAATGCCGTCACCGTACTCCGTCGACGGTATCTGATGAGGCATGCCGATGGCAGAGCCGGAGAGACGCCTGCACAGATGTTCCAGCGGGTGGCGGATAATGTGGCGCATGCCGAAACCCTGTATCCATGCAGGGGGCAGGTCATGGCGTGCGCCCTGCCCTCCTGCTAGGGTGGGATGCTGAAACGGGCTTCCAACTGCGTTCTCGTCTCGTCAGCATCCTCAACGTACCCCAGAGGGTACGCCTCCGGTGCTTCCTTCTCCTGCGGCCTTGTTGGAGAACCCGTTTGAACATCCACAGATTTTGTATTGGTCAGTATCAAGAAACTATTGCAATGGGGTCTTTAACAGTCTGCTCGTTCGTGTCTTGGTTTGACACACTGTGCGCGTAGTGCTATTTACTGCTTCATCGATGTTCGGCACTCGGTAAGGAGGTAGGGATGGCGGCACAAGGTTATAGCGCTGGGGTGATGAGCAGTGTTCCTCCTTGGAGGCTTCTGTTCGCAAAAGAACCCGAGCCTGATGTGGACTTGGAACTTGATGAACCGGGAACGGCTCGACATCAGCCGTCGTCGTCCGGTTCTCCCGTCTCACAGAAGCCGCCGCGCCTGAAAATGCTCGTCGTGATCCTCCTCTTACTTGTCGTGGCGGGGGGTGCGTATCTCGCCATGGATCCTGAGACCGTCATAAAACTGATGGGACAAGAGACGCCTATGCCCGCATCCTCGACACCGCTGGTCACAGCTGGCCGTCCTGCCATTGTGCCGAGGCCTTCACCTCCCGTTCCCACGGATGCAGATAGCTTACGTTCTCTCCCGGCCCCCGACATGATCCCCACGCCGCTATTTGGAGAAGGACAGCAGGTATCCGTCGTCATGAATCCTGATTCACCGGGAAGGACTCCTTCACTGAGTCAGAATGCCGCGGAAACGATACCAGGTCCGATGGTCCGACCTGCCGAAACTCTGCTGGTGTTGGATGCGGAGCTGCACAATAACCGGTGGGTCTATTGGGTTCGCACGGAAGCAGGGGCGAAAGGGTGGATTGCCGAAACCCACTTGGCCGCTAAGCCATAGGGCTGCCCGCCGTCATCCTCCTCTGCTATAATACGCGCGTTTATTGTCCCTAACGTCCGATCGCCATGATTTAGACGAATGACTTTATGACCTGATGACTTGATGACGAGATAAAGATGTTACGCGCCATTATTTTCGACTTCGACGGAGTGATCGCGGACAGTGAGCCGATTCATTGTGCCGTGTTCCAACGGGTGCTGGGAGAAAAAGGATGGTTTCTCAGTCAAGAGGAATATTACGCGGACTATCTGGGGTACGATGACAAAGGCTGTTTCGCGGCGTTTCTCGCCGCACACGGCCATCCGGTCAGCCAAGAGATGATCGATGACCTCGTCGGGCGGAAAGCCACAGCCTACTTCGACTATATCAAAGAGCGTTCCGTGATTTTTCCAGGCGTCTGTGAACTCATCCATGAGGCAGCGACGAGACATCCATTGGCCGTCTGCTCAGGTGCGCTCCGGCATGAAATCGAGTTTATCCTGGAGCAAGCCGGCGTTCGAAAAGCGTTCGAGCACATCACCAGCGCTGAGGATGTCATGCAGGGCAAACCCAATCCGGAAGGATTTCTCCATGCTCTGGCCGCGCTGAACCGACAAGGCGCCGGCCGGTTCATCACACCGGGCGAGTGCCTCGTGATCGAAGATTCACTTCCCGGCATTCGAGGCGCCCATGCCGCCGGTATGAAAGTCTTGGCGGTGGCCAATACGCACCGGATGGAGGAACTGCAAGAAGCCGACGCCGTCACATTCTCGTTGGCCGTCGTGAAGCTTCCTGAGCTCCATCGCCTTTGGGGATGAGTTGCATTTCATCTTAGAAACACGGAGAGTGTGCGCCATGCGTAACAGCATCGACACTACATGCCCATGAAAATTTGCTCCCTCTTGCCGGGGGCGACTGAGGTGGTCGCCGCATTAGGACTCGCGGACCATCTGGTCGGCATTAGCCACGAGTGCGATTTTCCTCCTGCGGTCCGAACCACACCGGTGATGATCCGTGCCGTGATCGATCAGGAAGAGATGAGCAGTCCCGACATCGATCGAGCCGTCACCCGAGCGGCCTCCGAACACCGGTCTTTGTATACGCTTGACGACGTGATGTTCCGCCAGGCCGAACCCGATCTCGTAATCACGCAGGACCTATGTCATGTCTGTGCCGTCACCCCGGCGCAGTTGCATCGTGCCATTGACTCATTGCCCAGGCGACCTCATGTTCTCACATTGAATGCCGCCGGCCTGGAAGACATGTTTGCCGATATCGAACGAATTGGAGAAGCGACGAATACCGCCTCCGCGGCGCGAATGTTTACCTCGGGACTTCGTACACGTCTGCAAGATGTCCGCAAACGGGTCTCATTCGATCACGCATTGCCGACCGTCGTCTGTCTAGAATGGCTTGATCCGCTTTACGCCGCGGGGCATTGGGTTCCTGAAATGGTCTCATGGGCCGGGGGTCGGCATCTGCTGGGAAGAGCCGGGGGCCAGTCGGAGCGCATCACCTGGGAACAATTGGTCGCGGCCGCTCCCGACGTCCTGATTGTCATGCCATGCGGCTTTTCCATCGAACGCACCGTCCGTGAAATGAACCGGCTGACGTCTCACCCGGATTGGTCTCGCCTGCCCGCGGTGCAGCAGGGCTGCGTCTTTGCCGTCGACTCCGGCGCCTATTTCAGCCGTCCCGGCCCACGATTGGTCGACGGCACGGAGATCCTCGCCGCCCTGTGCCATCCAGCGCAGTTCGGACACACCATCCCAGCGGGCGCCCGGCGCATCGCCGCGACATCGATGACCTCTCAACCCGATTCTGATCGTTGAAAGTTGAGCGCTATTCCAATGACCAGTGCCGAAGCGCAGGCGTATTGCGAGACCGTCACCAAACGGAGCGGCAGTAATTTCGCCTATTCATTTTTATTTCTTCCGCCGCCTCGCCGTGCCGCCATGTATTCGATCTACGCCTTTTGCAAAGAAGTCGATAGCGCCGTCGATGAACCGCCGCCCGGCAGCCATCCCCAAGAACAGGTCGCTCACTGGCGGAAAGAACTGGCCGCCGCCTATCACGGCACACCGTCTTCTCCCGTCACCATCAGCCTCGCAAGCCACGTGCGTGAACTGAACATTCCGGAAGAGTATTTCGCGGATCTCATCGCGGGCGTCGAGATGGACTTGACGATGAAGCGATATCGCACATTCGACGAACTGTCCCTCTATTGCTATCGGGTGGCTTCGGCAGTCGGGCTGATCTGTCTCCATGTGTTCGGGACGCGTTCGCCGCGTGCACATGAGTATGCCGTCAATCTCGGATTGGCCTTTCAGTTGACGAATATCTTGCGAGACCTCCGCACCGATGCGGAGCAAGGGCGCATTTATCTGCCGCATGAGGACCTCGCTCGATTCGGCTATTCTGAACAGGATCTGTTGGCCCAGACCTATTCTTCCGCCTTCACGGAACTCATGCGCTTCCAATGCAGCCGGGCGCGAGAATACTATCGCAAGGCCAGCCAAGCAGCCGATCAGCTTCCACTCGAGGATCGCCGCGCGCTGACCGTCGCGGAGATCATGCGCGGCGTCTATGCGCGTATTCTGGACCGTATCGAGCGATCCAACTACCGGGTCTACGACACGCGTGTCGGCCTTGCGCCTCCCTATCGTCTCGCCATCGCCACAGGGATCTGGCTTCGCTCTCTCCTTCCCGGATGAATCCAACCGCGCTCGTGGTCGGCAGTACGCTCGCGGGGCTCACGACGGCTCTTCGGCTGGCCAAGCGCGGCTATACGGTCACGCTCCTTGAACAACCAAAGCGTGATACTTCCGTGCACGACGAGTCCGATCAAGACGCACTTCCGCTGGTGCTCATGGGCTGTCACACGGCTACGTATGCTCTGCTGGAGACACTCGGAACCGCGGCCTCCGTACAATTCAACGGCCGGATCGGCCTCGAACTGCATGCCAACCGCCGTCTGGTTCGGCTGCGGCGCCCCCCACTGCCCGCGCCGCTTCCCGCCCTGGCAGGTTTGGCCATATTTGCCGGCATGCCGGTGCGAGACCGCTGGCGATTTTTGATGTGGGTGGAACGCACATGGGAACAAGACCCGGCGCTGCCGGTCGATCTGGAAAGTCACACAGCAGAAGCGTGGCTCCGAGGGATCGGCCAATCGGAATTTGCTCGTGGGCATGTATGGACGCCGCTCTGCAGATTTCTCCTCGGTGACGACGTTCGTACGGTCTCCGCGTCAGCGCTTCTATCTACGCTCATGCGGTGTTTTCTTTCGAGCCGGCGTCATTCCCACCTCGCCGTTCCCATACGCTCCATGGACTACCTGCTGCATCAACCGCTACGAAGCGCTCTCATCGGCATGGGAGTCTCGCTCAAGATCGGCTATGCCGATCGCCTTGACTTCAGCCAACAGAGAGTCACAGGCATACACGTGAAAGAAGGAGACTTACTGAGGGCCGATTGGTATATCGTCGCGCTCCCGCGCCGGCACGTCACCCCGTTGCTGCCGGAAGGTGTGCTGACGCGGTTTTCGTATTTCCAACACATCGACGCGCTCGTCGAAACCCCGGCGGTGGCGGTTCATCTACGCCTCGATCAGCCCGTTCATTCGCCGCGTGTGCTCTTGCTGGCAGAGCGGACCTTCCACTGGATGTGCGTGAAGCCGGCGGCCGATGATCGACACAGCGTGATCTCGCTCGTCATGACGGGACAGTCTGAACGCCTCGATCGGCCGGATAAAGACCTGCTTAAGTGTGCGGGGGAAGATTTACAATTCGTGGCGCCGGCCTTGTCGACGGTGCGGCGTCTCTCACACCGCATCGTCCGCGAACCACGGGCGTGCTTGTCGCTGAAACCGGGCACGACCGCGCAGCGACCACTCCAACGCAGTCCCTTTTTCAATCTCCTGCTGGCCGGTGAATGGACCGACACCGGCCTTCCATCGACAGTGGAAAGTGCGATCGTCAGCGGCAATCGCTGTGCGCAGACAATCGTGGATCAAGCGGGACAGTAACCAGCGGGGAGAGCGAGCCTCTGAGCAAGGCTCGCTCTTCGCCGAGGCATAGGCAACTACGACTGCTGACACATCACTTTCATCGATTCGATCTCATTGGCCATATCCAGCTTGCCGAGATCCGGTATACGTTGGTTGGAAGTGAACGCAACTTCCGTCCCCTTAAAATCCTTATTCTTGTACGCTTTGACGGTCGCGCCTGGACCCACAATGATGCTCTCGATATCGTCGTTCCAATTGCGTCCCTTCAAATCTTTCAGTGTGGCGAACTCCGCGGGCCCTTGAATTTGAAGGCGCGGATCGTCCTTATCGTAGTTGTCGTCTTCAAAAATTTCGATCCAGCACGCTTTATCGACTACTTGCAGTTCTGGATCGGCGGCATACGTCGATACGGCAAAACCGACGATCAGAACAGCGCTCATTAGTGTGCGTAGCATAAAGCCTCCTTTAGCTAGGGTTATCTTCTCAGTCATGTAGGAAGGCTTTGCAAGGCACATACCATCTAGGGAAAGATTAGGAGGACGCAACCGGTTGCTTCGACAAATCTTTTGAAGCGTGAGGGGGACAGCCGCTAGAGATTCCCGTCTTAGAGAGGACGAGATGTCTCCGGTCGGAAACAGTGTCTGTTCGGGCCAATAGGAATCATTAGGCTGGCTATACCATGGAGAGGCTCGCTGTTACGGCGTGCGCGATTGATTCTTGAATGCCTTCAGTTCCTTCTCCAACGCAATCATCTTGAGTTCTCGGCCGACGACTACTTCCTCGAATTTTTCGAGATCCTTGATTTTTTCCTGCAGATCTTCCTTCGATCGTTGCAAATCGCGGAGCACACGCATGTACTCGGTCATGTCGCGCAGAATACCGATCGCACCGATAATCTTTCCATCCGCGCCGCGCCACGCGGACGCATTCAGCGTAGTCGGCGTGGCCTTCCCCGATACGCTGCGAAGATGCAGCTCGACATATCGCGACAGCCCTTTGTCCGCCACCTCGCGAAGAGCGCCGGTGAACTGCGCCACTTCATCATCAGGGAGAAAGCGCGAGAGGCTCTCGTACCCGCCATCCGGCTCCAAGCCCAGAAGTTCACAGGCGGCATTGTTCGCCAACAAAATATTCGCATGGAGATCCGTCACGAACAGTGGGTCGGGGGCATGTTTGATTAACGTCTCGGCAGCCTTGGTCCGCACGAGTTCGTCCTGAGCTCGGATGAGCTCGCGATTTTTCTGCTCCAAGTCCTGCGTCTTCTTGTAGAGCTCGACGAAGACGTTCACCTTCGAAGAGAGAATCTCCGGAACGATGGGTTTAAAGATATAGTCGACGGCCCCATAGGCATACCCCTTCACCACGTCCGCATCGTCTTTGTTGTAACTCGTCAGGAAGATGATCGGCACATCGCGCGTGCGCTCCCGCGCTCGTATGAGACCCGCGGTCTCATAGCCGTCGATACCGCTCAGCTTAATATCCAAGAGCACAGCGCTGTAATCGGCATCCAACAGGCGTTTGAGCGCCTCTTCTCCGGATTGGGCGGTCACCACGATGCGATCATCCGCTGCCAAAATCGTTTCCAACGCCAAGAGATTTTGCGGATTATCGTCCACCAGCAAGAGACGCGGTTTGCTCGGAGTGACGTCAGACATGAGGCGCGCCCCATCCGTATTGGCAACGACCTTCAACGCGTCCAGGGACCTTTTCATCGGCACTCCTCCTCCTGATCGTTCCTTGGCCTGGAGGACATCGTATGCTTCGAGGCCTTCCGATACCATCCGCTCCCGATGTCTTCGTATCGCTGCTCATCCGTGATCAGTTTCGGAAACCGCTGGCGCCCCACACCGAGCATGCCGAACCGGCAGAGGCTTCGAGAAAAGAGCGTCATGACTCGGTCCTGTAACCAGGGGTTATACAGATCCCATGTGTGGCGGCAGAGGATCAATTGAAATTCGTTGAATCCCTCGTCCACAGCCAGGCTATGTTCGGTAAAGATCACATGCTGGCGGAGGGAGGGAATCATGACGGCATACTCCCCCTCGGTCGTATAATAGTCGGACAAGGCGGCTGATCCGCCCGCTTGCTGATAATTGGATGCGTTCACCGCCATGCCGCTCAGCGGAAACAGACCTTGCTCCGCGGTCGCGAACACGGATTTATGCACGTCCGTAGCATAAATGCGGGCGCGCGGGAAGAGACCTTCTTCGTGCAAAAGGATGGCAAGGGCGTACACCTCTTCGCCGGTCGAGCAGGCCGGCTGCCACACTTGAATGGAGGGATACGTTCGAAGGACCGGCACCACCACCGCACGGAAGGCCGCATAAAAGGACGGATCGCAAAACATGGAGGCACGAACCGTTGCGAGGCCGATCAGCAAGGTTTCCAGACATCCGGGCCGGTGAAAGACCTTATCTTGAAGCTGCGAGATGGTCTCAACTCCTTCGGCTTGCACCTGCTCCCAGACACGCCGCTTCAGCGGCCCATCGACATAGTCTCGAAACTCGTAGCCGAACCCGTGGAAGAGTCCATCCAGGAGCAGACGTACTTCCGTGTCTTCCAATAATTGGTTATCTGCTGTCGGCATAGAATCCATGACAAGGGGCGAGAGGCGCGTGGCGAGGGGCTTGAGGTGGGCGACGCTCAACCTCTTTCATCCCATCGACTCTCACCCCTAGCCTCCGCGCCTCAATTACCGATACAACCACACGCGCAGCAGCGACAGCAATTGATCGGGATCGACCGGTTTGGATAGGTAATCCGAGGCACCGGCTTCGATGCATCGTGTCCGATCCACTTTCATGGCTTTGGCTGTCACGGCAATGATGGGAAGCGAGGCAAACTCCGGCATTTTTCGAATCGCATGCATGGTCTGGTACCCGTCCATCTCAGGCATCATGATGTCCATGAGCACGATGTCGAAATCGGGGTGCCGCTTTAACTGTTCGATACCGTCGAACCCGTTTTCCGCATAGACCGCCTCCATATGATGCTGCTCGAGAATGCTGGTCAGCGCAAAAATATTCCGGATGTCGTCGTCGACAATCAAAATTTTCTTGCCGGCCAAAATGGGATCAGATTGCCGCGATCGGTCCAGCAACTGCCGCTGCGACGATCCAAGCGTGTCCGGGGATCGGTGGAGGAAGAGAGCCGTTTCATCCAAGAGGCGTTCCGGCGATTTCACGTCCTTAATGATGATCGCCTCGGTCATCTGCACCAGTTCGTTCTCTTCCTGGCGCGTCAACTCCTTCCCGGTATAGACGATGATGGGCAGGTTCGCCAATCCAAGTTCTGTTTGGATGCGTTCGATCAGCTCCTTTCCATCCATATCGGGCAGGCGCAAGTCCAGCACCATGCAATCGAACCGCGCCTGCCGGAGCGCATTGAGCGCCTCCTCTCCGCTGCCGACCGAGGTCGCCTGCACATCCACGCCCGCGATCAGTTCCATCATGCTCTGCCGCTGATCGGCATTGTCTTCGACGATCAACAGGTTTTTGGACGGCCGATCGATGAACGCGATCATCTCATCGAACGCCTTCTCCAACCATTCCCGGCTGACCGGCTTACTCAGGTACCCGAACGCGCCGAGCTTCAGCCCGCGCTGTCTGGCTTCCTCGACTGAAATAATATGGACAGGAATGTGGCGCGTGATGGGATCATGCTTCAACCGATCGAGAATCGCCCACCCGTCCTTATCCGGCAGGCAGAGATCAAGTGTAATCGCGGCCGGCTTGAAGCGGCGCGCCAAACCGAGGCCGGCTTCTCCGTTCGCCGCCACCAACCCCTTCATGCCTTTCTCACGCGCGAGGTCCAACAGAATCCTGGCGAAGGGCGCGTCGTCCTCCACGATGAGCAGCACACGATCGTCCGCTTGAATCGTCCCGCGATCGTCCGGCACTTCTGCCGGCACCTCGGCCTCGACGTATTCGAGGGCCGGCTCATCGGATAATGTGATCGCTCGAAGTTCCGGCCGGCGAGTGGCCAGGACGGGAGCGGACGGACGCGGCGCCACGGTGCTCGAGCTATAGACCCTCGGCAGAAAGAAGGTAAAGGTACTGCCCTGTCCCGGCGTGCTGCTGACCGTGATTTCCCCTCCGAGGAGCCGGGCAATTTCGCGACTGATGGAGAGCCCCAACCCCGTGCCTCCGTACTTTCGGCTGGTCGTGCCGTCCGCCTGTTGGAACGCTTCGAAGATAATGCGCAGCTTATCCGGGGAGATGCCGATCCCCGTATCGGAGACGGAAAAGGCCAGGACACAATCGGCTTGATTCAACCCGATGTGATCCCTGTCCCACCCGGTGACGACTTTTTCGATGCGTAAGGCCACCTTCCCATGCTCGGTGAACTTGATCGCATTGGAGATGAGATTCTTGAGGACTTGCTGCAAGCGCATGCCGTCCGTCTGAATCGCCGACGGTAAGCCGGCGATGCGTTCGATTTCGAACGCGAGGCGCTTGTTTTGCGCCACCTCGCGGAATGTGCGATCGACGTAATCGGTGAGCTCGGCAAATCCCACCGGACTGATCGAGACGCCCATGGTACCCGATTCGATTTTCGCGAGATCCAGAATGTCATTGATGAGCGCCAAGAGGTCGCTGCCCGAGGCATAAATCGTCTGGGCGAATTCGACCTGTTTGGGTGTCAGTGTTTCTTCACGGTTGTCCGACAAGAGTTTCGACAGGATCAACAGACTGTTCAACGGGGTCCGCAGCTCGTGCGACATGTTGGCCAAGAATTCCGATTTGTATTTCGACGAGAGCGCCAACTGAGCGGCTTTTTCTTCGAGCGCCAACCGCGCTTCCTCCACCTCTCGATTCTTGGTTTCCACCTGCGTATTTTGGTTCGCCAACAGATTGGCTTTCTCTTCCAACTGCTCGTTCGTGCGGCGCAACTCCTCTTGCTGTTGGCGCAAGAGCTCTTCGGACTTCCGCAGCGTTTCGGCCTGACGTTCCAACCGCTCATTGGTCGTTTTCAACTCGTGCTGCTGGGCTTGCAGCTCGGCCGTCAAAGCTTGCGACTGTTTCAGAAGATCTTCCGTTCTCATATTGGCCGCGATCGTATTCAAGACGATCCCGATCGTCTGCTTGAGTTGATCCAGGAAGGTCACGTGAATATCGCTGTAGCGGTTGAACGAGGCCAGCTCGATGACGGCCTTGACCTCTTCTTCGAAGAGAATCGGCAGCACCAAAATATTATAGGGAGTCGCGGAGCCGAGGCCCGAGCTGATCTGAATGTATTCGGGCGGAACGTTCGTGACGACGATCCGTTCCTTTTCGAGCGCGCATTGACCCACGAGCCCTTCCCCCGCCTTGAAGACGTTCGAAACGCCTTTGCGGGTGCGGAACGCGTAGCCGCCGAGCAATTTCAACAGCGGCTCCCCTTCCGCCGAATCATTGATGTAGAACAC
This sequence comes from Nitrospiraceae bacterium, assembly GCA_035273145.1. GTDB lineage: Bacteria > Nitrospirota > Nitrospiria > Nitrospirales > Nitrospiraceae > JAICXS01. The sequence continues at coordinate 480 of DATEPO010000400.1, read as the reverse complement.
CCCTTGCTGCGCGTTCACGAGCGGCACCAATTCCGACAAGATCAGATTGGCCACCGTCGTCAAATTTTTCTGACCTTGCAGCTTGTTCGTGAACTCCGCCAGATTGGTTTTGAGCCAATCCTGCTCCATGTTCTTCTGCGTCGTATCTTTGAGGTTGCGGATCATCTCGTTGATGTTGTCCTTCAACGAGGCCACCTCGCCGAGCGCTTCCACGTTGATCGACCGAGTCAGGTCGCCCTTCGTCACCGCCGTCGCGACTTCTGCGATCGCGCGCACCTGATTGGTGAGATTGGCCGCAAGCTGGTTGACGTTATCGGTGAGATCTCGCCAGAGGCCCGCGGCCCCCGGCACCCGCGCCTGGCCGCCGAGCTTGCCTTCGCTTCCCACCTCGCGCGCGACGTTGGTCACCTGGTCGGCGAAGACCGCCAGCGTGTCGATCATTCCGTTGATGGTGTCGGCGAGCGCCGCCACTTCGCCTTT
>DATEPO010000399.1:0-3647 GCA_035273145.1 Nitrospiraceae bacterium | reverse complement strand
ATCTCGAACAGCAGACGCGCACGTCCTCGAGTCGAGTGCATCTCCTCTCGGGTGGCGCGATAGCTTGGACACATCGTGCCGCCGTGCTCACGCCGACACTCCCCGACCCCTACGCAACGCAGAGTGGTCCTCGCAAAGCTTCCACCGTCTTCTGGATAACGGAAATGGGTGGTCACATCCGGCGGATTGTAGTCCGCGCCCAAGCGGAGGTTCTCGTCGATGCGATAGGGGTCCACGATCTTGTGGGGATTCATTTTCCCTTGCGGGTCCCAAATCGTTTTGAACTCCCGGAACGCTTCGATCAGTTCGTTGCCAAACATCTTTGGCAAAAATTCGGCTCGTGATTGCCCATCGCCGTGTTCGCCGGACAGCGAGCCGCCGTACGACACGACCAAGTCCACCGCCTCGCTGATGAACGCGCGGTATTTGGCGATTCCGTCCTGCGTCTTGAAGTCGAAATTGATCCGCGTGTGGATGCATCCTTGCCCGAAATGACCGTAGAGGGCGCACTCATACTTGTATTTGTTAAAAAGTGCACGGAGGTCTCGCAAATAGCCGCCGAGCCTCTCAGGCGGGACGGCCGAATCTTCCCATCCCTCCCACGCGTCCGGCTTGCCGGGTACGCGGGCGGTGGCGCCCAAGCCCGATTCACGGGTCTTCCAGACATGATGCTCCACCGCAACGTCATCGTAGAGCCTCATGGATGGCGCACCGGCTTTGCGTTTTATCCCCGCCATCATCTTTTGCGCATGCGCGTCCGACTCTTCTTTCGTCTCCCCACCGAACTCCGCCAACAACCATCCCCCACCCTCCGGCAACAGATCCAGATTTTCCGGATGCAAGCCTTTCAAGCGAATGTCTTGCACCAGGAAATTATCCATCCCTTCCAGTCCGACGGGCTTATAGTCAAGAATATCCACGATGTGATCGCAGGCCGTATAGATATCGGGATAGCCCAGCACAACCAATGTGCGGGCGGGCGGACTGTGCACCAATCGCACCGTCGCTTCCAAGATCGTCACGCACGTCCCTTCCGTGCCGACCAAAGCTTTGGCGACATCGAAGCCGTGCTCGGGCAAGAGCCGGTTGAGGTTGTACCCGGAGACGCGGCGAGGGATTTTCGGATAGCGCGCTCGGATCAGGTCCGCATATTTGTCGCGCAGGTCTCGAAGTTGTCGATAGATCTCGCCACGCCGCCCGCCCATGCCGATGATGCGTTGAAGCTCTTCTTCGCCGGTCTGGCCGACTTTCATGCGCAGGCCGTCGTACGTCAGGATGTCCAGTTCCTCGGTATTCTCTTCCGTCTTGCCGCCCATCAAGGCATGGACGCCGCACGAGTTATTGCCGATCATGCCGCCGAGCGTGCAATGGTTGTGCGTCGATGGATCGGGCGCAAAGGTCAAATGATATTGTTCAGCAGCGTTCCGAAGATTATCGAGCACCAGGCCGGGTTGCACCCGCGCACGCTTTCGCTGAGGATCGAGTTCCACAATGCGATGCAGATACTTGGACATGTCCATGACGACGGCGACGTTGCAAATTTGGCCCGCTAAACTGGTCCCTCCGCCGCGCGATAAGATCGGCGCGCCATAGCGGCGGCACGTCGCGACGGTTTGAATGACATCGTCAACGCTTCTTGGAATGACCACGCCGATGGGCACCTGCCGGTAATTCGCGCCCCCCGCGGCGTAGAGCGCGCGGCTGCCCGCATCAAAACGCACCTCCCCCTCAAGAGATCGTTGAAGGTCCGCAGCGAGCCCCTCCCGTTCCACCTCCATCGGCTCACGCTCGGTCGCCGTTGTACGCCGGATCTCTTTGATCAATTCCTGGCCCAGCATGGTCTCTCCTTTATGTCAGTCATACGCCTGACTATATGGCTAGACGGCGTAGCGCTCCGCGTCCGCATGTTTAAATTCCAGACCCATGCCGGGGCGAGAGAGATCCGGATAGAGCACGCCGTCACGCGGAGTCAGGGCGCCGTCGAACAGCATGTGCTCGATGCGAACATGATCGTGAAAATATTCGAGATGGCGCAGCGGTCGAATGGTGCAGCACGGATGGACGTGCAACGACGGCGCGCAGTGACCGGACAGCGGCAAGCTGCGGGCTTCGCACATGGCCGCCACCGCGATAAATCCTGTTATCGCGCATCGCGAGATATCGGCCTGCAAGACATCCACCGCGCCTGCCTCCAGCATGCGGCGGAAATAAAAGAGATCGTACCCGTATTCCCCGGCCGCGATGTCCATTCCGGCCGGCGCGCGATCCCGGAGCAATCGCAACCCTTCCAGATCATCGGATGAGACCGGCTCTTCGAACCAGCACACGCCTAAGGCGGCATAGGCGTCGGCGAACGACAAGGCTTGCTTTCGGCTATACGCGCCGTTGGCATCGACAAACAGTTGAACGTCCGGACCGATCGCCTTCCGTGCCGCCTTGACCCGCGCCAGATCCTTATCCGGATGCGTCCCGACCTTCATCTTCACGCGCGGAATGCCTTGCTCGGCCCAGCCGCCGAGTTGCCGCTCTAGCTGCTCGACGGAATACGAGGTAAAGCCGCCGCTGCCGTAGACCGGCACGCCTGTCTGGACCGCGCCCAGTAGAGTGACGAGCGGAAGATCCAGCAGGCGCGCTTTCAAGTCCCAGAGGGCAGCATCAACGGCAGCCATGGCCGTCGAGACAATGCCGGGGCGTCCAAGATTCCGAATACTGCTGTACATGGCCGCCCAACATTCCGGCACATTCATCGCGTCCCGGCCTTGCACCTGCTCGGCCAATTTTTCTTTGATCACTCGTGCCGTGCCCATATCGGCGTAGGTGTACCCAAGACCACAGTGCTCGGCTGCTTTGGCTTCGACGAGCACCAGCGTCGTCTTGTCCCACTTGAGCGTTCCGTCCGATTCCGGATAATCGGTGGGAATGCTATAGGCGGACACGTCGAGCCGATCAATGGCGATTCCGACTCCCTTTGTCGCAACGGACATGTTCTCTCTCCTTCGTTCAGTCTCCTCGTCAATCTTGTCCCGACCTCCTCATGCCTCACTATCGGCGGGAAAAGATTGCGATGTAGGATGAAACCCCGTGCATCAATGCACACACCGCACACTGACGGAGCCCTTCCATTCGTCCGATTGCACAACACCGTGCTACGTATTAGTGTCACCGCAATAGGAGGCGGGCATGAACGACGAGGCTGATGATCGCTCGATCTCGCGCAGGACATTTTTGACGCTCTCGGCCGTGTTCGCATGGCCCTTTCACGATCGCCCTGCGAGTCAGTTGCTTCTGTTCACCGCGATGTCCGAGGCGCAGAAGAATCGCAAAGAGCATTTTCTGGCGCAGAAAAGACCGACGACCGCGAGCAGCATCGCGGACGCCATCGTCATCAAGGACGACAATGTGTTTTTCATCGCGCAGCCGGACGGCAATGTGCCGGTGGAAGGCGGGCACGGGTATGGGCTGTACTACCACGATTGCCGCTTTCTCAATGGGTACGAATTCCGCATATCCGGGTCGCTGGCGCCTGCGCTCGGCGCCTCGGCCACCGCCGGCTTCATGGGACAATTCGAACTCACGAATCCGGATTTACACACCTCGAACGACAAGGACGTGAAGAAGGAATCCATCGGCATCCGCTGGCAACGCAT
>DATEPO010000398.1:0-2864 GCA_035273145.1 Nitrospiraceae bacterium | reverse complement strand
TTTGCTCTACCGGACCAGCCGACCGAATGGATGCACGCGAAGGGGGCCATTGCCTGGGTCTGTCCAAAGCCGGACCACTATACATTTTCACCCGGGATGGGAGTGCAATTCACAGACATCGGTCTTGAGGCCCGCGCACGCATCATCGAATTGGTGAAGTCCCTGAGAGGAGCCAGGTAACTTTACCCTGCGCTCAATTACGCGGCGCGCTTGACGCAATCATCCGGGACTAGGGAAACAGGAGGCAAGGCATGAGATTAGCGGTAACCGCCTCTGAAATTCATCAAGGTAAGATGTTGGAATTGGACTGTGATCAAGAGACTCTCTCAATCCTCGATGCTGAAGGTCAATCGATGGGATCGGTTTCATGGGATTCACTCATTGAGTGGGTCAAGAGTACCAGCCAAATGGATGAAACTCGCCATGTCAGAGCGCATCCTCGAGCGCCATTGGCGGTGAAGGTCCACTATACGACGCCGGAGGGCAAGTCATTCGATGGCCTCACTGGAGGGATCGGCGGCGGCGGGCTCTTTATCGAAAGCAGCATGCCGCTTCCCGTTGGGTCTGAGGTGCACATTCAATTCGCCCTGCCCGATCGTCCGCTGGACACGATTCACGCCTCCGGAAAAGTGTGTTGGGTCCGTGCGAAACCGGATCGATTTACACTCTATCCCGGTATGGGCGTTCAATTTACAGACATCGATTCACGGTCACGCGACCATGTCATAGAGCTGGTCAAGTCGTTGATTCAGGTCCGGCAGGCGCGGACAGTGCCTCAATAGCGCGCTTGGCCCATCGGCGCACATGTTCGTTTAGGTCTTCGGCCGCCGCTGCCCGCAAAATAGACAACGACCCTTCACCGCCCAGTATGCCCAGCCGATACGCGGCTTCAGCACGTACCCCCGTCGCAGTATCATGACGGAGCCGTGCTTCGATCGCTGGAACCGCTCGACGATCCCCTAATTCTCCCAATGCCGCAATCGCTTCCTGCCGCACGCCGGCATCGCCATCCTCTAGTGCTCTTATCAATCCATCATAGGCTAGGGACGATTCCATCAAGCCCAGCGCGGTAATGGCTGAGCGGCGTGCCTGAACCGACCCCTCTTTCAGGATCGTCAACAGCCGGGTGATGGCCGCTGGTCCTGCGCCTAGTGATCCAATCGCGATGGCCGAGGCGCGCGCGACCGCTGGAACCGGATCCTCCAAAAGAACAATGAGAGCGGAAATAACGTCAGCACCTGCGTGTTGACTGAGATTGCCGAGTCCCCAGGCGCTATATTGACGGACTAAGGGATCGGCGTCCCGCAAAGCCAGCAGGAGGCCGGACGTGGCCTCGCCAGAGGCGATTTTTCCTAGTGAGAGCGCCGCTGTTTGTCGAAGATCAGGATTGGAATCTTGCAGCAGCGCGATAAGGCGATGGACGACGAGCTCGGGTTCCGGGGTTGTGGCGGCATAGCAGCCGGAGAGCGCAGCCACCATCCCAACAAGGAGGATGTGCAGATGAATCATCCCTGCTTCGAAGGTTCTTCTGATGCAGCAGGCAGCTGCTTCGCTGCCTCGATCGACTGTTCGATTTCTTTCTGTGCCGCATCCATCTCGGCGCGGATCGTACGCATTTCGGGGTCGACCGCATTTCGCACATCAGCGGCGGCTTGGCGGAAGGTGCGTAGCGTGTCACCGAGGCTTTCACCAAGATTTTGCATATCCTTCGGCGAAAGTCCCGTGTCTTGAGCCGGCTTCGCCTGTTTCTGGGCGGCATTCGTTTTCATCGCCGCTTGCTGCGCTTGAACTCGTGCCACGGCATCTTTATTCACAATAGCCGATGGACGTTTCGCCGCCGGCTTCGCCTGGGCAGAAGCCGGCAGAGGGGGATAGGAAGCTTGGAGCACGGGCGCCGGCGCGGTCATCCGATCTTCCATCGTCGGTGGCTGAGAAAGCTGAGCCGACGATGGGGCGGTAGGTCCAGGCGTGGACACAGAAGGTGTCGGTTTCGTGCGGGGAGGCGGCGCAACTTGAGGCGCGGCGGATGCCATGAGTGCCGCAGTGGTCCCCGGTGTCAATTCAGGTCCAGGCTGATACGGTGCGGTTGGTTTGAGATTTTCAGCCAGCGGTGCCGATGAAGAAGATAGCGGGCCTGTCGTCTGTGCGTGTTCAATGGGAACGGGTGGTGGTTCAGCGGTGTTCGGTTCGACAGGAGGCACCTCATGGACTTCTTTTTTGAAGCCCTTCAGCGCCTTGCCCAGTCCTTCACCAAGTTGCGGCAGGCGACCCGCGCCAAAGATAATGAGCACGATCACCAGAATAATAATGAGCTCTGAAAACCCGAGGGTACCGAACATACTTCTCCCCTTTCGGTATACTTACAGACTCTATCCGCTTAAAGAAACCAGTGTCAAGCAACTGCCACAGTGAAATCAGGAGCGTGAACAAGGATGCCATGGTGATCGATTACGGATGCCTCGCCTCTGCGAGAAGCAACATGAAAGGGTCAAAATATCTCACGTGCATTGCCTGTCCAGTCTTGATGAAGCCGGATTAGGCCAGAATGGCGATAATTTCAGTTTGAACCGGCTGACCGAACACGACTGCGTCATGGTCCGAAAGATACACATCCAGCTCGCTACGGATGCCAAACTCACCCGAAAGGTAAATGCCCGGTTCAATAGAGAAGCAGGTGTTCGGCATGAGGCGCCGGCTGTCACGTGTTTCCAGGTTATCGATGTTGGCCCCGTTGCCATGCACTTCTTCTCCGATGGAATGGCCGGTGCGGTGTACGAATTGGTCTCCGTAGCCCGCGTGGCGGATGACCTGCCGGCACACATCATCCACTTCCCACCCGCACGGAAAGTCGCCCTTGGCCACCC
>DATEPO010000397.1:0-2120 GCA_035273145.1 Nitrospiraceae bacterium | reverse complement strand
ACCGTGCGCTTGTTCTAGTATGCGAGATGAGCTCTGATATGAGAGACATGAAGCATTTTTTTGATCTGTGGCGAAAGGAACATCCCGACGATCCTGATGCAGAATCAGAATGGGATAGGGTTTCAAGAAAGTATGGTATTTAAATAACGGTGGTGACTCTACACAGATGGATGAAATTGCAACCTTTTCCAGCAGCCTGTCTAGTAGAAGACCACGCTGGCATACGTCACCGTCGAATTGAACTGATCGGTCACGCCGCGGTCGTAACGTAACACCTCGCCTTTTTCCGCCTTCATCAGTCTGAGCATGGTATAGATTGCCGCGAAGCCGGAGATGCGGCGGGCGTTGCCTTCTTTTCTGATGAAGGTGGCGAAGCCGTCGGGGTCGAGTTGTTCGACGTGCTTGAGCATTTCCATGTCCCACTGCATGCATTTATGGAAGGAGAAGTCTGTGGGTGGCTTATTGTCGCCATAGCGTAAGCCAATATGGGCGAGTTCGGCGCTGGCGACGAAGCAGACTGATTTGGCCGATTCGGTGAGCGCCTCCTTCATGAGGCGAAGAAACCGCTCGACGTTTTCGAGAAACTCGGGATGCGCGAGATCGTCAGGGGCAAACGCCGTCAGGATCGGGACGATCGTAAACGGCTTTTTTGCACCGACCGTATGTTGAAGAAACGGCAATTGGAATTCGAGGCTATGTTCGTTCTGATGGCTGATGTCTTCATCAAAGAAGGAGGCCCCACCCTTCTTGCGAATCACATCGATGACATCATGGTCTACCGGCACTCGGCCTAACGGCGTTTCAAAATCCTTGTCGGTCAAGGCGTAGCCATGCTCCAGTCCGGCTTGACACGTGCCGATGATGACGAATACATCGGGCACGGTCGCTTCTTGTACTTCTTTATAGGCCCAGGCATAGATCGGCCCGCCTTGTCGCACATCGTAATGGGGCGCAATGAGGCCTTTCAGATCCTTGCCCGCATTCGCCGAAGGTTTCCAATCCGGCCCTTCTTTTGATGTAAAAAATCCCTCCAGCTCCTTTTTCAAGGGCTCCGATTCACCCGCGTAGGCTTTGCCTGCATATACGGCCGGCCTAACCGGCGCCGCTCGATACGCTGCGATCGCGGCCTGTCGCGCTGCCTCGAATCGCTCGCCTTCAAGAAACAGTTTCTCGTCCAAATCCGCGATCAGCTTTTCCATGCGGTCCGGCAGGATGAATTCCCCGAACTTCTTCAAATACTCGGCGCCAATTTGCTCCAGTGAATGTTCGCCATCGAAGAACTGCATCAAGTAGAAATAGTTCAACGGAATAATGAGTTTTTCCGGGCTCAATCCGGTTGGGTCCCACAGTACGATGTACTGCTCGTCTTGTTGCTTGATCGGCGAAAATTGCAGATTACGCAATCGTGGAGGCTGCGGTGAATGTTTCTGTGGCTCACTCATGGCAATATATTACTCCCTCGTCAGGATGGTACCTGAGCACGCGAGTCCTCCGCAACCCTCTCATACGGAGTGTATGGCTAGACTTCAGGCTGGTCGGCAGGGCGCGCTTTTTGGCGACGGCTCCAAACGATCAGCAGGACGATGGTGACCAGCCCGAGTACAACGGTGGCATTTCCATATTGAGGACCGCCATATTCAATGAGATCTCCCAGGCGGCCAATGAGCAGCGACATACGAGCCATGACGGTGTAACCAAATGCCGCACCGAAGGAGATCATCAGAAACATCACGCCCGTTCGCGCCGCGACATGCACGGGACCGGTATGCTCGATGGAGAAAAAGAAGTAGAACAGAACCGTCGTGACACCGATCAACAGAATGATCGCATTCAAGTTACTGGCCGGGTTCAACAGGCTCGCGGCAAACGTCAATCCGTCCGACCCCATCGATACAAGGGGGCGAACGGTATCTTCAATTTGCTTCAATACGTAGGAGGAAATCACACGAGGGATCGCCAATCCCGAGCCGACCCCGACCACAAAGGCAAAGGCGATGCGAGACAGCCAGGAGGCCTTCGGTACGTACCGCGCCAACATCAACAGACCGATGCCGAGCGGGAACAGCAGGGACCAATCCCCCTGCTTGACCATCGGCTCGTAAATGAGCCGCAGGACGACC
>DATEPO010000396.1:0-5367 GCA_035273145.1 Nitrospiraceae bacterium | reverse complement strand
ACGCGAGATCAACTGGGACGGTGTCCCGGACGCCTTTGCCGCCCCGAACAATTTGCCATCGAACTTCTTTAATGCGAATTCGCCGCGAGGCGCGGTCTTCTCCACGCCCGGCACGGGGTTCGAAGTGAGCGGTAAGGCGGGGGCGGCGCCGGTGCGGTTCGACAATATCAATCCGACGTATTCGTCTATCTTTCAAACGTTCAGCGCGCAACGGCTCTTTACCGGGGTGGGCAGTACGGTTGTCGACGTGAATTTCTTCGTGCCGGGCAGCACGAATCCCGCCACCGTGAGCGGATTCGGTTCAGTCTTTACGGACGTGGATTTGGCGCACACCACCTCGATTCAGTACTTCAACACGGAAAATGTCTCGCTCGGCACCTTCTTCGCTCCAACGGCCAACAATGGCTTGTCATTCCTCGGTGTGTCGGGATTCGGCGACGGCGTCGCGCGGGTCCGCATTATGAACGGCAACATCGCCTTGGGCCAGAGCGAGGCCGTCGGTTTCCCGACCGATGTCGTCGTGATGGACGACTTTGTCTATGGCGAGCCGAAGGCGGTGGTGCCCGAACCGTCGGCGCTCGTCTTGTTGGGCACCGGGCTGGGAGGGCTTGCGTGGTTGAGGAGAAAGACAGCGAACTGATCCGCCTTCGCGCGTAGCCCGAACGCGCGTCCTTAAAAAAGGAGCCGCCATTTGGCAGCTCCTTTTCTTTTTATACGGTGAGGGCTCGACTACTTATTTGGCTGCGGGGTCAGGCGCAGGTAAGGCTTCACGGCTTTCCATCCCTTCGGGAACAGGTTCTTCGCATCGGCATCCGAGACGGCCGGGGTAATGATGCAATCGTCGCCGTGCTTCCAATTTGCCGGGGTCGCGACTTTGTACTGTGCTGTGAGTTGCAGCGAATCGACCACCCGCAGCAGTTCATCGAAATTGCGGCCGGTCGAAGCCGGATAGGTCAGCATGAGTTTGACCTTTTTATCAGCGCCGATGATGAACACCGACCGCACCGTCATATTGTCCAGTGCGTTTGGATGGATCATATCGTAGAGCTGCGCCACTTTTTTCTCAGGATCCGCAATGATCGGATACGCAACTGTGCAATTCTGCGTCTCATTAATATCCTTGATCCAGCCCTTATGGGAATCGATCGGATCGACGCTGATCGCGAGGATCTTGACGTTGCGCTTCTTGAACTCGGGCATCAACCTCGCCATCGTGCCCAATTCCGTCGTGCAGACCGGCGTAAAATCCTTTGGATGCGAAAAGAGAATTCCCCATCCATTGCCGAGCCACTCGTGAAAATTAATCGTCCCTTCCGTCGTTTCTGCCGTGAAATTCGGCGCTTCATCTCCCAATCGTAGTGCCATAACTCCCTCCTTGTGGAATCAATTTTCTCAAGTAGAAAGATAACGGATAAAGGTACTCCTTCCTTCGATCAGTGTGCAAGAGCACTCGACGCGTCCAAGCATTCTCGAAGGATTCCGTCATAACTCCCATGACCTTGGGGGCAAAGGCCGATGGGAAGGTCCTACGAAGCACACGCTAGTTTTTTGACATTTTACTGTGAAAGCTTGAACGGTTTGTCCATGGAAATGGTGGAATTATCAACCTCATGCACCTTGTGATGGAGGCCATGATTGGATATCTTCACGGCCATTATCCAGTGCGGTTCTGCTCGCAGCTACTATCTCTGTTCGCTGATCTAAATACTTGTGCTAAGGCCGCTGCTGACTCGATACGTGTAGTCCACTTTGACGTGCGCTTATAGGTGATCACAGATGAGAGACCTGTTTACTGCGACAGTAGCGGGAGAAGCGACCGCCGAACTGCCGGCTTCCTCGGCTCCTGTGCCGGTTCATCCTGAGATCGTTCTCAGAACGATCCTGAGTTCCGTCGCAACGGCAGTCCATGCGGAACGGTATGCGGAGGCGGCGACGGCTTGTGTCACGGCGTTGGCAGGCCAGTGCGCGTGCGATCGTGTGAGCCTCGGGATGGTGAAGCAGGGCTCCGTATCTGTCCAGGCCCTGTCCCATAGCGCTCGATTCGATCGCAAGACGGATCTTCTCCAATCGATTGGATCGGCGATGGAAGAAGCGTGGGACCAACGTACGGCCGTGGTGTTTCCTCCCAGGCCGGGTCAGTCCATACAAATTACCCAGGCTCATCAGGAGTTGGCGAATCGCTATGGCAGTCGGGCGATTTGCTCGATCCCGCTCCACATGCATGGCAAGACGATCGGCATCCTGACCTTTGAACGGGGCACTGAACGACCTTTTGACGAGCAGACGCTCGCCGTGTGTGAGGCGCTTGGCGGGCTGACGGGGCCAGTCCTTGAGCTGAAGCGCCGTGAGGATCGATGGCTCGTCGCCAAAGCATGGGATGCCGGTCGTGAACAAGTTGCCGCCCTATTGGGGTCCGGACATCTCATCCTAAAGATGGCGGCTTTCTCCGTGGTGGCGGTCCTCATTGCCGCAGCGACCGTCATGGGAGATTTTCGGGTGACTGCCAAAGCCGTACTGGAAGGAGAGATTCAGCGTGCCACGGTGGCGCCGTTTCAAGGATTTTTGCAAACCGCGCCGGTGCGCGCGGGCGATGTCGTCCAGGAGGGCCAAGTGTTGGCCACGCTACAGGATCACGATTTACGGCTGGAACGACTGAAGCATCTCAGTCACCGGGAAGAACTGAATAATGAATATCGGAAGGCTCTTGCCGACCGGGACGCGCCGAAGGTTGAAATCGCTGCGGCGCAGATTCGCCAAGTGGAAGCGGAATTGGAACTGGCGACCGATAAGCTGGCCCGCACCAAACTCGTCGCGCCCTTCGATGGGATCGTCGTCACGGGCGATTGGAGTCAACATCTCGGCGCGCCGGTCGAAGAAGGCAAGGTCCTCTTCGAGGTCGCTCCCTTGGATGCGTACCGCATTGTGTTACAGGTCGATGAACGGGACATTGCGCCGCTGACGGTGGGCCAAGAGGGCCGGCTAATGTTATCGGCCATGCCCAGCGACACGTTTCCCTTCACCGTCGACAAAATTACGCCGGTCTCTACGCCGAAAGATGGACGGAATTTTTTCCGGGTGGAGGCCCGACTGGCCACAGCCTCGCCTCAGTTGCGGCCGGCAATGGAAGGGGTCGGCAAAGTCGACATTGAGCAGCGACGGCTCATCTGGATCTGGACGCGCGAGGCCATCAATTGGGTCCGCTTGAAGCTGTGGGCCTGGTTACCGTAGGACGATGGCGGACGATCTGTTCAGCGAATCCTGGTATCGAGTCGAGCGGCTCAAGCCTCGCCTCCGCGGCCATGTGCGTCTCCAGCGCCATCAATATCGCGGCCACATTTGGTATGTGCTGCACGATCTCTCCACCGATCGGTTCCATCGCTTTGCGTCCACCGCGCATGTGGTGATCGGCCTCATGAACGGGATGCGAACGATCCATGAGATCTGGGAAGCGGCGAATGCGCAACTGGGGGACGACGGGCCGACCCAGGATGAGGTCATTCATCTCGTGAGCCAACTACACGCGGCCGATGTCCTCATGATCGACAATATGACGCCGAACACAGCCGAACTGGCGCGGCGAGCCAGCAAGCAATTGCGCCAGAAACAGGCGTCGGCATGGATGAACCTGTTTGCCTTTCGTATTCCGTTGTGGGATCCGGATCGGTTTCTCACGCGCCTCGTGCCGTTCGTGCGGCCATTCATGGGGCGGACCGCGCTAGCCATCTGGCTTATGGTAGTCGGAATCGGTGTCACGACCGCGGCGATGCATTGGACGGACCTGTCGCAGGACTTTTTCGACCAGGCCCTGGCTCCACACAATCTTGTGCTGCTCTGGTTTCTGTTTCCTGTCCTGAAACTGGCGCATGAATTAGGCCACGGTATCGTCACGAAGACATTCGGAGGGGAGGTCCATGAACTCGGCATGATGCTCATGGTGTTCACGCCCGTGCCGTATGTCGAAGCCTCCGCCGTCTGGTCGTTTCGTGACAAATGGAAACGTATTTTGGTCGGGGCGGCCGGCATGATGGTGGAACTCTTTTTAGCCTCCATTGCCCTCCTGATCTGGCTGCACACGGAGCCCGGCCGAGCCCATTTGCTTGCGTACAATACGATTCTCATTGCCGGCGTCTCCACCGTATTGTTCAATGCGAACCCCCTGCTGCGATTCGACGGCTATTACATGCTGATGGATTTTTTGGAAATCCCGAATCTGAAACAGCGCGCGAACCGATATTTCGAATATCTCGGCGAACGATATGTGCTGGCTCAACATGACGCGCAGTTGCCCATCGCCACGGCCGGTGAACGGACCTGGTTCGTCTTGTACGGAGTCGCCTCCGCAGCCTATCGCGTCCTGGTCGTCGTCGGGATTCTCATGTTTCTTGGAGACCGATTCCCCCTGGGTGCTGTGCTCTTTGCCGCGCTGACCGCCGTGACCATGATTGCGCTGCCGCTCGCCAAAGGTGCGATCTTTCTCTTCTCCAGTCCACGGCTTCGCCTGATCCGGGTACGAGCCGTCACCACGGTGGCTCTCCTCATCGTGCTGGTCGTCGGGGTCGTGGGATTTCTTCCCATGCCGCTTCGTACGATGGCCGAAGGCGTGGTCTGGTTACCGGAGGACGCGTTTGTCCGCGCTGAAGTGGACGGATTTATCGAGCGAGTGGTCGTGGCGCCCGGCACCCGTGTGCAGCCCGGAGAGGTCCTGGTCATCTGTCGCAATCCGGCGCTGTCCACTCGTCTACGCGTGCTGAATGCCCAGCTTCAGGAATTGGAGGCCCGCCGCAGGGAGCAAGCGCCCACCGATCGCGTGAAAACGGAAATGCTGGAAGAGGAGATTCGATATACCACGACTGCACGTGATGAAGCGCAAACCCGCGTGACGCAACTCGCAATCCGTAGCCGGCGAACAGGGAGGTTCGTGGCGCCGACGGTTCAGGATTTCTCAGGTCGATTCCTCCACCAGGGAGATCTGGTCGCACACGTCCTGGATGTCGATACGCTGACGGTCCGCGCCACCGTCGATCAATGGGACATCGATCTTGTGCGGCATCATCTGCAAGGCGTGCAGGTTCGGCTGGCGGAACGGTTGGAGGAGATCCTGCCGGCTCAGCTTCAACGCGTCGCGCCGGCAGCCGTCACAGAATTGCCAAGCGCCGCGTTGGGAGCGGAGGGGGGCGGACAATTGCCCATGGACCCAAAAGATGAGAAAGGGCTCACGGCCTTGCAGCGAGTGTTTCTCGTCGATCTGGTGATGGCGGATGATGCCCGCGTTTTTAATGCCGGTGGGCGCGTGCATGTGAGGTTTTCGCACGAACCACTCCCGCTTGCTGAACAATGGAGTCGGTATCTGCGTCAGCTCTTCCTCAC
>DATEPO010000395.1:0-6231 GCA_035273145.1 Nitrospiraceae bacterium | reverse complement strand
GTGCCGCAAGTTCAGGTGACTGGCGGAGAATTCCTCTGGCTCTCCGCGCCCAAACCCATCACAGCTGGCACGCCGTTCACTCCTGATTTACAGAGCTGGATCCGCAATGCCAGTTTGGACCCTGATTGGCTCCGCATCGGGACCGATATCGTCGGCGGTGCACCGGCGCCGACATTCAACGCCGCATTTTCACTGAGCGGGGAGACGGTCCCCGAGCCTTCGACTGTGTTGCTGCTCTCCTCTGGTCTGGCCGGCTTAGCCGTCTTGAGACGGATGAAAGAGATTTAATCTGAACATTGTGGAGAGGTTGGCCCCGGCCTTGTCACATCCGGTGACAAGGCCTTTTTATTTTCAGAGAACGTTAAAGAAATCGATCGCTGACGAAGGGCTTACCTCTGCCGTTCCAATATCCGGCGGCCATCCGCGGGGTGACATGTTGAATGGCAAAGCGTCCGTCTCGTGAAATGACAAGTGCCCCGGCGGAGCCACGAACTTTGCGCATCAATCGCTCTAAAACAATCTTCGTTACTCTTGCTGGGCTCACTCCGGTTGTAAGTCGGTCGACAATCTCTTTCGCGACGGCAAGCCGGATGATGGTCTCACCAATCCCGGTCATCGAAACGGCGCCGCCCTCAGTATCGGCATAGACACCGCATCCGATCAGCGGCGTGTCTCCCACGCGGCCGGGCAGCATGAGCGCAATGCCGCCGGTCGAGGCGCCGGCTGCTACGGTGCCGTCTTGATCCAGGGCCACGGCTCCTACTGTTTCGAGACCTGGGGTTCCAAGACGATACAGACGTTTAAAGAATGCCACCGTCTTCTTCGCGCCGGGTTCTTTCAGATCGCCTTTACCCACGGTGTAGCGCTTTGTCGAACGCGGCAGGCGTTCTAATCGAAAGTGGCGGGCAAAGCGTGACGCCGGTGGCCCGGTCAACAGGACATGATTCGTTTCCTGCATGACAAGCCGTGCGGCGGTAATGGGATGGCGAATGCCTTCAATCGCGGCCACTGCACCCGCCTTCAATTCGCGTCCCTCCATGATCGAAGCATCCATCCGCCGAACGCCGTCGAGTTGAAGCCGAGAGCCGAGCCCGGCATTAAATAATCCTGAGCCTTCCAGCACACGGATCGAACCCTCGACCGCCGCGATGGATGTTTCGCCGGACTTTAGCAGGCCATAACCTGTGCTAAGCGCCTCCGTCAGGCATACGCGTTGCGCCGAATTCATCTTGCGCGATCCGGCTCCGCCGTGCACAGCAATAATAGGATGTGGTCGCGTCAAGGATGAGGTCCGTTGTGAAGACCTCGAATGGCTTGATCACATGTTGCGCTAACCATGGTTCGCTAAGTCGCGCTCCTTCCGATAGGCTACGTTGAGGATGTTCGGGTGGGAAGAACGGAGCCTGGGTTGGGCTCGGTCTCGGCCGCGACGGGGCAGGTGGTGTTTCAACACCCTGCCCCTAGTTGAGCAGAAGATCTTTGGCTTTGCGATACGCAGGATCTTGCATGCGATCCAGATCGGTTCGCACGAAACCGAGGCCGGTCACGCACAATTCAAAATTCTCCGATAACTTGCGGAAGAGCGGCGAACGTTCATCCGCCTCGCTTTCGTGGAACTGGGCCACCATGCCATACGATCGTCTGCCGGTCTTCATATAATCGATGAGAAAATCTTTGTGATAGATCAGTCCGGCGGTCTTCAGTCGCTTCAAGTATTCCGGGAATAGGCCGGCCATAAAAAGCGTAAAGTCACCAATGTGCCGATGCACTTCACGCTCGCGCTCCAATGATTGGGCTGCCAACAACACTTCGGACTCATACAGCAGATCGACCACCGTATCAACCGGTTGTCCCTGTCGATTGCGAACTTTGTAGAGTTGATCGGTGTGCGTGAATTCGACGAGGAGATTGGAGACATACTGCGTGATGTTAAGGTCGGGCCAGCCCAGTTTTTCGGCAAAGCTCCGTTCCGTTAGCACGCTAAATAATCGGCGCAACGGATGATGGTCAGGGACCTGAGATTCCATAGTCACCTCCCATTGCATTCAGTATGCCATCCACTTTTCAGGCTGACAAGTTATGCCTTGTCGTTAGCTATTCGAGTACTTCTTCGGATTCACGGCAAAGAAACTTGACCTTTCTCTATGCGGTCAGTGCCGCTGTCCAAAAGAAAAGTCACGGGACCGTCATTCTCCAGCGATACGCGCATGTGCGCACCAAACCGCCCTGTTTCCACGTGTATCCCGCGATTCCGTACCATTCCAATGACCTGCTCATACAGATTGAGGGCACGTTCGGGCGTAGCGGCACGATCGAATCCAGGCCGCCGCCCTTTGGCTGTATCGCCCAACAGTGTGAACTGCGATACGATCAGGATCTGGCCGCCGATGTCGACAATCGATCGGTTCATCTTGCCATCCGTGTCACTAAATATCCGCAACCCGATCAATTTGTCCACGATATACTGCGCATCCGACTCGCTGTCTTCCTTCGCCACACCAAGTAAGACCAGCAAGCCGGCGTCTATCCGGGCGATTACGTCTCCGTCCATTTCGACGGACGCGTGGGTGACACGTTGGATGACAGTTTTCATGAATAAGGAGGCCACGAGGGCAGGGCGCGAGGATTCGGAATTCCCCAGAGTGAGCCTATCTTTGATCTTCTTCTCGCCCTCTGCCTCCAGCCTCACGGCTCGCGCCGCTGTTTAATTGTGCCAAGGTTCCTTCTAATTGCAGGAGCTTCCGCTTGACCGGCAATCCGCCCGTGAATCCTCCCAGCGATCCGTCACTAGCAACGATGCGGTGACACGGGACGATGATCGGCACGGGATTGGCGCCTAACGCATTTCCGACGGCCCGCGCATAGTGTGCCCCTCCAACGCGATCCGCCACCCAACGATACGATCGGACGCGCCCATAAGGAATACGGAGAATGGCGCGCCACACCCGTCGTTGAAATGGCGTGCCGCGAGAAAGATCGAGAGGAAAGTCCATCTCGCGCCGTTGATTCGCGAGAAACGCCATCAATTGGGTTTGCACCTCACGTACCAGTTTCGCCTCGGCGCTGTTTTGCCCTGTCTGCTCAGCACGTTCAGAATGAGATCCAAGCCATTCATCGTACACGGCTTGGCGCGACGGCCTTGGTAACACAATGCTCTGGATACCGTATTCGGAAGCCCCAACCCCCATCCATCCCCAAGGGGTTTGAAAAACGCTCGTCGTAGACATCTGTCGGTTCCTATCCTTTCGTCTTGGTCATACGTCGAAATTTTCCCTTTACCATATTCGAAAATATATCGAGTTCTTCCGACCGCATGATCGCATGCGCGCCGATATATCCTGCTAGGCTCAATCCGATTCCGACAAAGAGCATGATGGCCTTCATTCCCCATTCGCCGTGGCGGGCCCACACATCCAATCCTGCGACCCAGAGACATGCGATGCCTACCGGAATCGACGCGATGACGACGCGGGACGCCGATCGTCCAACCGACGCCCAATCGATACCACCCAATCGCCGATTGAGCACCATTACCAATATGCCAACGTTCACCATGCCGGCCAATGCCGTAGCGAGCGCCAATCCGGCATGTCGGAGCGCATCCATGAAGAGCAACGAGAACACAAGATTCGCCAGGACGGCTCCAACCGCCGTAAAAGCCGGTGTGCGTGTATCTTGCATGGAGTAAAACGCGGCGACAATAATCCGCACCCCGGCAAACGCCCACAGGCCGACCGCATAGCACAACACGGCCAAGGACGTCGCTTCGGTATCGGCTGCCGTAAATGTCCCATGCTCGAAAAAGAGATGCACGATCGGGTTGCGCAGCAACATGAGCCCGAGCATGGCTGGAAGGATGATAAAGACAATCATGCGCAAGCCGAATGCCAAGGTGCCCCGCAATTCATCCCAGGCGCCTTTCGACGCTTGCGTGGACAGCGTGGGTAAGATCGCCGTCGCCAGCGCGACGCCGAAAACGCCCAGAGGAAATTGAATCAGCCGCATCCCGTAAAAGAGATAGGTCGGCCCACCGGCAAAAAACGAGGCCAGAATCGTGCTGATCGTGATGTTGACCTGCGTGACCGAGAGGCCCAGCAAGGACGGCAGGAGCAACTGCCCCACCCGCTTCACGCCCGGATGTCTCGGCTGAAATCGAAAGCCCATTAACATGCCTCGTGTCCGCAGTCCCGGTAACTGCATGGCGAACTGGGCGGCGCCACCGGCCACCACGCCGATTGCCACGCCATAGATCGGCTCCGCTAAAGTCGGCGACACAAAGACCGCACAGCCGATAATAAAAACATTGAAGAAAACCGGAGAGAGCGCCGGAGCGGCAAAGGCGCGAAGCGAATTCAAGATGCCCATGGCCAACGCGGCTAAGCTGATGAAGACTAAATAGGGAAACATCATTTGGGTCAGCAGCGTGGTGAGGGCCAACTTTGAAGGATCGTCATGAAATCCCGGCGCCAGTAACCACACGAGACCAGGCGCGGTCACGATACCAACCAACATGATCAGCGTCACAATCGTCAGTAACGTGGTGAACATGGCGCTGGCCAGTTCCCATGCTTCACGCTTCGTGCGGCGCGTATGGTATTCGGTGAAGACCGGAATGAAGGCCGCCGACATCGACCCTTCGGCAAACAATTCGCGCAATAGATTGGGAACTCGATAGGCAACGAAGAAGGCGTCGGCCGCGGCCGTCGCGCCGAAGAGCCTGGCAAGCACCATGTCCCGAATAAAACCGAGGATGCGACTGGAGAAGGTCGCCGCGCCGATCAAGCCCGCGGCTTTGGCTACAGAATGATTGTCGTCTGTCGTCGTAACGGACGCGTGTGTGGGGCTGGCGGAATCGGCCATTGGGGCGCGATTTTAGCCGGAACGGGATCGAATAGCCACTACGCCCTAATAGTCTCCGACGCATCAAGACCCGGCTGAGTTCAGTGTGGTAGCATGAGTCTCTTCGCCGTTTCATGGAGGACTCTATGAGTGATCATCGCGAGGCAGATCAGCGTGCATCGGAGAAAGGATCGAAGCGAGAAACGGAACAGGCACGGACGGCGTCGGAAGCCAAGGACCCGTTAGTGTTGATTGACGATTGCCTGGCGCAGATGGCGGACGACGATCCACGGCAAAAGATTCTGTACAAGCTCCGTCACCTCTTGCTCCAGCAAGGAGCCGGCGCGCAGCAGCGCGAAGCCGAATTTAAGAAATTGAGCGATGTGGTCTCCAAACTCACGGCGCCCGCGAATCGGATCGGCACACTGGTCGACATCCCGGCTGAGGGGCTTGCTCGCATCGTAGTCGGCGGCGCTGAATATTATACGAACGTCGATCCGCGCGTGGCGGCAGCCGATTTGAAAATCGGAACGCAGGTACTCGTCAATGAAGCCTATGCCGTGATTAAAACGCTCGGATACGATCCAAACGGCCCTGTCCTCAAAATCACCGAGTCACTGGCGGATGGACGTCTGCGCTTCGAGCAAGAGCCGGGGCGGCAAGTGCTGATCCTGCAACGATCCAGCGATTTGGTCGGCGTCGAATTGAAGGCCGGCGATGAAGTGCGGATCGATCCCAGCCATCGCATAGCCATTGAACGCCTTGCATCGACGACAGCCGACGCGCATCTGCTCGATGAAGTCCCCTCGGTGACGTGGGAGCAAATCGGCGGACAGAAAGCGGCGATCGAGGCGATCCGCAAAGCCATTGAATATCCGTTGCTCCACGCCGAGACATTCGCACGGTACAAATTCACTCAGCCGAAGGGCTTTCTTCTCTATGGACCTCCGGGCTGCGGCAAGACGATGATCGGCCAAGCCACGGCAGGGAGCTTGGCCAAACTGGTGAGTGAATCGAGTAATGGATCAGGTGGTGGCGCCGCTGTCACGGGTGGAGTCTTTCTCCACGTGAAGGGGCCGGAGATTCTCAACATGTGGCTGGGCGAGTCCGAGCGCATGGTTCGCGATCTCTTCGACCAAGCGCGTGCTCGACGCAAGGCCGGCGCGTTGCCGTTTATCTTTATCGATGAAGCGGAATCCATCCTCGGCACTCGGCGGGCAATGCGCTCGTTCAATATTTCCAACACGCTCGTGCCGATGTTTTGCTCCGAAATGGACGGCATCGAGTCGCTTCGCGATGTCGTGATTATCTTGGCCTCAAATCGACCGGATCTGATTGACCCCGCGGTGCTACGCCCGGGACGTATCGATCGAAAAATCAAAGTCAGCCGGC
>DATEPO010000394.1:0-20623 GCA_035273145.1 Nitrospiraceae bacterium | reverse complement strand
ACAAGGCCTTCATCGGCGCGGCAGGGGCCCTATGGACAAACTCTCGTCTCATTCTGCTCGACTGGAGAAGGCATGAGGAACCGGTACCCGGCTGCGAAGAGCCACCATTTGATCCGCGAATCTATAGCCGCTTTCTGATATGAGACAGTGGGTCATTCACGATGACGAGCCCAGACATTTAGGTCGGGCACATTGAAAATGTGGACGAACGCAGTCCGGAGCAACCTGAAAACTAGAGGTCCCGGATGGCGCCTTGGAGCACGGTAATCTGCGTGACCGGATCGCCGGCCTTCTTCAGCTCGTTGCGAATCTGCTCTTTGAGGTAGGACGAGTAGCCGATCTTCTGAATGAGAAGTTCTAAAAAACGGTCGGGCGACAGGAGCGTGTGCGTCTTGAGTTCGGCGATGGTTTCATCGCTGACCGGCACATACGTGCTGCCGACATGCAGAATCACGTTATAATACCGCCCAGTTCCCAACCGTTCGAACCGCACCCCTTTCACATTTCCTCCTTGAAATAGAAGCCGTATTGTAGACAACCATCAAGCCAAAGACAAGCCACGGTAATCTTGTGGAAGCCGAGACCCATACGTCATAATGCCCTATGCGTGCTTTAGAAAAGCTTCAGTTCGACAACAGCTACGCTCGATTGCCGGACAGCTTTTACCGCCGTGTGTCGCCCACGCCGTTTTCAGAACCTGCCTATCTCATCAGCTTCAATGCTGACGCCGCACGGCTCATCGATCTCGATCCAACGGAGAGCACGCGTCCTGAATTCGTCGATTATTTCAGCGGCCGACGGCTATTGCCGGGCGCCGATCCCATCGCCATGCTGTACTCAGGGCACCAGTTCGGCGTCAACGTCAGTCAATTGGGAGATGGACGGGCGATTTTGCTCGGCGAAGCGGTAAATAACCAAGGCGAGAAATGGGATCTTCATCTCAAAGGAGCCGGCTTGACGCCGTTTTCTCGCGATGGCGATGGCCGCGCCGTCCTTCGATCGACCATTCGTGAATACCTCTGCAGCGAAGCCATGTATGGTCTCGGGATTCCGACCACCCGTGCGCTCTGCATCATTGGCAGTGACGAGAAGGTGTGGCGGGAGTCGATCGAAACCGGGGCCATGCTTATTCGGTTGGCGCCGACGCATGTTCGCTTTGGGTCCTTCGAAGTTTTTTATTATCGCCGCCAGATGGACCACCTCAAGCGACTGGCCGACTATGTCATTGAACAACATTTCTCAGAGCTCATCAGTTCGCCTAACCGCTATGTCGAGTTTTTCGCTGAAGTCGTCAACCGGACGTCTCGACTTATCGCGCAGTGGCAAGCCGTCGGCTTTGCGCACGGCGTCATGAACACCGATAATATGTCGATTTTGGGATTGACGCTGGATTATGGGCCGTTCGGCTTCATCGATGATTATGATCCCGGCTTCATCTGCAACCATTCCGATCACCATGGCCGCTATGCCTTCAATCAGCAGCCGTATATTGGACTCTGGAATCTCAGTTGTCTGGCGCAGGCCCTGCTGCCGCTGGCTTCTGAGGAGCCGTTGAAAGCCGCATTGCATACGTATAATGAGACGCTCAATGCCCACTACACCGAGCTGATGTGTCTGAAAGTAGGGCTCCAGGACCGACGTGACGACGATGCCGATCTCGTAACCGACCTTTTGACCTTGATGCAAAACAGCCGGGTCGATTACACCATCTTTTTTCGTGCGCTTAGCGGTTTTCAGACGGCGCCGGGGGCGGAAAACCATACGCTTCGCGATTATTGCCTGGATCGAGCCGCCTTTAATTCGTGGGCACGCCGCTATGGCGAACGCCTAAAGAGCGAACGAAGTCAGGATGCCGAACGCCGGGACCGCATGAACCGAGTCAATCCGAAATATGTGCTTCGAAACTACCTCGCCCAACAAGCCATTGCGCTGGCCACCGAGAAAAAGGACTATTCGGAGATCGATCGCCTTCTCACACTCTTGCGCGATCCTTTTCGCGAGCAGCCGACGATGGAGTCCTATGCGGTTCCACCACCGAATTGGGGAAAGCATATCAGCGTCAGTTGCTCGTCTTAGCAGGATGCTGAAAAAGGTCAACAGCTTCGTTCTCGACTCCAAAACGTCCTCAACGTAGCCCAGAGGCTACCCCTCCGCGCTTTCTCTGCCTATGGCCTTGCTGACTGACATTTTTGAGCATCCTGCTCAATCAAAGCTTCTTACTAATCGGACGGCCCAGCTGCGACGTACAGGGTATGATGGACAACAAAGGACTACTTATTATAAGAGGTCACTCATGCTCGTACACATCGTGGCAGATTATGGTCAAGGCGATCTGGCTTTTGCGGAGGTGGTTCAGCGGCTCAAGTTCTATTTGCCGGATGCGGAGCCCGTCCTCACCCCCGTGCCTCCCTTTTGTACGCTGGCTGCCGGGTTTTGCATTGCTCAATTAGCGCTTAATCCGGCGCCGCCTGGGACGATCATTTACCATAATGTGGCGCCTCGCGAGGATGATGACGCCGCACGGGCCCGCAATGCGGGTGAACGTCTAGCTTATGCTAGATTGCGAACCGGCGTGCGTGTCATCGGGGTGAATGCCGGGCATGCCATGTCGTTTATTCGAGATGAGGCAGAAAAACTCCGGTGGGCAGCGGTTGAGGCCGAAGGCTCGCAATTTCGTTCACGCGATCTCTTTCCCCAGGCGGCTTCAGCGATGGCGCTGGGCCGGTCTCAAGCCTTGGCAGAGGATATCGATCCGCGCCTCATCCCCGATGTGCCCGCCTCACGCATCGCGTACATTGATGGATACGGCAACATGAAAACCACCATTCGATTTGATAATACACGCTTTCAAGCGGGGTCGAAGCTCGCGGTACAGATTGACGGAGCCACCCATGAGGCCGTCGTGAGCGACGGCACGTTTGGAGTCGAAGCAGGGCGGTTGGCGTTTGCGCCGGGCAGCAGCGGGTGGCAGACCAAGTCAGGCGAACCGGTGCGGTGGGTGGAATTATTTCTTCGCGGAGGCAAT
This sequence comes from Nitrospiraceae bacterium, assembly GCA_035273145.1. Classification (GTDB taxonomy): domain Bacteria; phylum Nitrospirota; class Nitrospiria; order Nitrospirales; family Nitrospiraceae; genus JAICXS01. Next base: position 17,598 of record DATEPO010000394.1, on the reverse strand, counting down.
GCGTGGGATCGTTTCAAGCGTCCGGCGCTTGGAGCGGAGGTCGAGCTGAAGCTGTGATGATTTATTGAAGATCTGGAAATAGCCAGGGAGCTTGAGCGGCGCGGCGCGCTTCGTAGCTCGAGACCTGTGTCTCATATTGAAGGGTCAAACCGATGGAGTCGAGCCCTTTGAGCAGGCAGTCTTTCCGAAACGGGTCGATATCGAAGCGATAGGATGTCCCATCCGGCATTGTCACGGTTTGAGCAGCCAGATCTACGCTGACCTGATAGCCTTCCTTCGCCGCCACATTTTGAAACAGCTCTTGCACCTCATCCGCCTTCAGGACGACCGGCAGCACGCCGTTTTGAAAGCAATTGTTATAGAAAATATCGGCAAAGCTGGGCGCAATGAGGCAACGAAATCCCTGATCGAGCAGCGCCCAGGTCGCGTGTTCCCGTGACGAGCCACAGCCGAAGTTGTCGCGGGTCAGGAGAATGGTCGCCTGCTGATAGCGCGGCTGATTTAAGAAAAAGTCGGGGTCCTGCGATCCGTCCTTTTTCTTCCGCCAATCGAAAAACAGTCCCTCCCGCAGCCCCGTCCGTTTGATCGTCTTCAAGAACTGCTTAGGGATGATCTGATCGGTGTCAACGTTCATCCGGTCGAGCGGAGCGACGATGCCGGTCAGTGTGGTAAACGACTGCATCTAAAATAACTCTTTCTTTGAAGTTCTATTCGGGACCCTCAAAAAGGTCCTTCAACGAGGCCGTAGGCGAAGTCAAAGCCGCAGGCGTACCTCCCGGGGTACGTTGAGGACTTTGTCGAGTCGAGAACCAAGTTGAGGGCCTTTTTCAGCATCCCACTAGGACCAGATTCGGATATCGACGAAATGGCCTTCCACTGCTGCGGCGACGGCCATGGCTGGTGAGACTAAATGCGTTCGTCCCCCGGCGCCTTGCCGACCTTCGAAATTACGATTGCTGGTCGAGGCGCATCGTTCCCCGGGCTGCAGCACATCGGCGTTCATCGCGAGGCACATGCTGCACCCGGCTTCACGCCACTCGAATCCTGCTTCTTTAAAAATACGATCCAAGCCTTCTTCTTCGGCTTGCTTCTTCACCAGACCCGATCCCGGCACGACCATGGCATGGACACGGCTGGCCACCTTTTTCCCCTTCGCATACTGTGCGGCTAATCGAAGATCTTCGATACGGGCGTTCGTACACGAACCGATGAAAACTTTGTCGAGGGTAATCTGGGTAATCGGCATCCCCGGCGTCAACGCCATATATTCCAAGGCGCGCTCAGTAGACCGACGTGACTTTTCATCAGGCATTTGCTGCGGGTCCGGAACATTGCCGTCCACGCCTGTGACCATCCCAGGACTGGTCCCCCAAGTCACTTGGGGAGCGATGTCCTCTGCACGCAGTTCAACCGTCTGGTCATAGGGGGCGCCTGGATCGGTTGCCAACTGCCGCCATACTTTTACGGCACGATCGAAGAGTTCGCCCTTCGGGGCCATGGGGCGGCCGTTGATGTAGGCAAAGGTCGTGTCATCGGGCGCGACCATGCCCGCTCGGGCCCCGGCCTCGATCGACATATTACACAAGGTCATACGCCCTTCCATCGACAGCGCGCGAATGGCTGAGCCGGCGTATTCAATGACATACCCGGTACCGCCCGCAGTGCCGATCGTGCCGATGATAGCCAGAACGATATCTTTCGCCGAACAACGGGCTGAGACCGTGCCCTCGACCTTGACCAGCATGGTTTTTGGGCGAGTCTGCACCAAGCACTGCGTGGCAAGCACGTGCTCGACTTCGCTGGTCCCGATGCCGAACGCCAGCGCGCCGAAGGCCCCGTGCGTAGACGTATGGGAATCGCCGCACACAATCGTCATGCCCGGCAACGTAAACCCTTGCTCGGGGCCGATGATGTGCACCACTCCCTGTCGAATATCGTTCATGCCGAACAAGGTGATGCCGAACTCCTTGCAGTTGTCCTCCAGCGTGCGAATCTGCGTAGCGCTAACGGCATCGGTGATCGGCAGCCCGCGATCCGTCGTCGGCACGTTGTGATCGGGGACGGCCAGAATTGTCGCCGGGCGACGCGGTCGACGGCCGGCCGCACGAAGGCCCTCAAAGGCTTGCGGCGACGTCACTTCATGGACGAGATGGCGATCGATGTAGAGCAGGGTGGTCCCATTCGCTTCCCGTACGACATGGGCATCCCAAATTTTGTCGAATAAGGTTTTCCCGGGCATCAGCACTCCTGAATTACGTCAAGGAGAAGAGTATAGCAGTTTCACTAAATGATCTGGAAGAAGGCTTGACTCGCAAATCACTTAACAGGTGTTTCGCCATTTGTATCCGTCCCGTTCGATGAGTTCATCGGCTTCAGGAGGGCCCCACGATCCGGCGGGATAGATCGGCAGACCATTTGGCGGCAACGTCTGCCACACATCGAGGATCGGCTGGACCGTACTCCACCCGACCTCAACCGTATCCGCCCGCTGGAATAAGGTGGCATCTCCCATAAAGCAATCGTGCAGCAGCGTTTCATACCCGGTCTGTGGAGCGTTTCCGAAATATTCCGAATAATGGAAGTCCATATCCACTGTGCCGACGCGGACGCTCGGGCCGGGAATTTTCGCATCGAAGCACAGCGAGATGCCTTCGTCGGGTTGAATGCGAATGATCAACACATTGGGAGCCAATTGGTCGACCGACGTTTTTCGGAACAACATGAATGGCGGACGTTTGAACTGAATGACAATTTCGGTCAGCCGCTTCGCCAAACGTTTTCCGGTGCGGAGGTAGAACGGGACATCGGCCCAGCGCCAGCTATCGATAAACAGCTTGAGCGCGACAAACGTTTCTATGTTGGATTGGGCGGAGACGTGCGGTTCATCGCGATATGCTCGTGCCGGCTTCCCGTCCATGATGCCGTCACCATACTGACCCGCGACGATCGAACGGAGGACCTCGATCGGATGCAAGGGAAGAATCGCCCGCAGCACTTTCGCCTTTTCATCTCGAACCGCATTGGCATCAAAGGAGTTCGGCGGTTCCATGGCGACAAAGGACAGGAGCTGCAAGAGATGATTCGGCACCATGTCGCGGAGCGCGCCGGCCTGTTCGTAGTAACTCCCCCGATGCTCGACACCGAGGCTTTCCGTCACCGTGATTTGGACATGGTCGATATACCGGCGGTTCCAAATCGGCTCGAAAATGCCGTTGCCGAACCGGAATACCAAAATGTTTTGAACCGTCTCCTTTCCCAAATAATGGTCGATGCGATAGATTTGGTTTTCTTCCATGTGTTGACGGAGTTCGCGATTCAGCGCCTTCGCCGACTCCAAATCGCGTCCGAACGGCTTTTCAAGAATGACGCGGCGCCATGCGCCCGGCGGTTGGGCCGTCAGACCTTGCCTGCCCAATTGTTGAATGATCAGCGCAAAGAAACTCGGGGCCGTCGCGAGATAGAACAAATAATTTCCGCCCGTGCTGTGCGTCGTTTCGACCTGCTTGAGAGTGTCTTGGAGCCGTTGGTAGGCCTGTGGGTCCTGAAAGTCACCTGTCACGTAATACAAGCGTTGCTGCAACCAGTTCCATAACTGAGCCTCGACCGGGCTCGTCGCGAATTCGCGAATCTCGCGGCTGAGCTTCTGCCGAAACTCCTCTGTCGTCATTTCACTTCGAGCCAGACCGATGACCGCAAACTCTTCCGGCAGATGGTGGCCTGCGGCGAGATTATAGAGCGACGGAATCAGTTTGCGCTTGGTGAGGTCGCCATCGCCGCCGAAGATCACCATCACGCCGGACATCTGCGAGGGATCCGAAGAAAGCATGCTCATAACAAACACCCAAAAGTGAAAAGTGAATAGGCCATTATACAGGGCTTGAATGTCTTCTGCTGTTGTAGATAGTACAAAGCAAAGCAGTTTAGGCGACCATACTCACAAGAGGGATTGGAAATGCAACAGGTGTGGCGTTGCGGAGCAGCATTGGAATATCACACTGTGCGGTTTTGCAACAGATGAGACGTTAATAGGCCATGCTACGCCTTTCAGCGGCCTTTTGCCTGTGGTTCACAGACTCTAGCTCACGCTAAGGGCTTCAAATTATGTGACAAGGATAAGTGATTGGCAATGGCATGCTATTTGATTATCCAGATAACGGCACATGAAGGTCAGCCAGTATCTAGAGAGCGAGCAAAGATGGAGGAAGCCATGAGGCATGAATTTTTTCCCGATGGGATTCCATCGACGGCCCCAGTTCAGCAAAACCCATCAGTCTCAGTGGAAGAAATTGATCATGGCATTCAGGCACTCCGGCAACTGATCGATCGTCTGGAAACGATCAAGAAGGAAACGGAATGTTTCACGGTCGGGCATACCAAGGATCTGCGTTTGCCGCATGAGGCCATCCGCTTCCATGCACGCAAAGAAATGGTACAAGTTGAACGACAGATCCGTGAGGCGATTGGGGATATCTTTGGCAGGCAATCAGTGGAGTTTCGAAAACATCAGCATTTGAGGATCAACTTAGGGTCGAACGCCGGCATTCCGGATGCCGTGCGTGCGGTTCGAAGTTTGATGTTTTGCTTGCAGGAGAAGAGGCTCCATCTCATGCGAGGGCGGCCGCAGCAGGGAGACTACACACCGGACATCGATCCGCTCACCGATCTGTACACCCGCCGCTTGCTCAATCGCTATTTCGCCCATGAATTGGATCGGTCCAAGCGGCATGGCTACACGCTGGCCTTGGTATATTTTGCGCTGCCGGATTGGCAGAAGGCCGCGGCACTCTATGGATCGACTGCGTGGGAGGAGATCATCGTCAGCTTTGCTTGCGCCTGTAAAGTTATCCTCCGCGGCTATGACTATGGCGCTCGCATGACTGAGCACGAGTTTGCGCTGCTGCTGCCGCAAACCGAGACGCAGGGCGCTCATATTGCCATCAAGCGCATTGCGGAGCAATTCGATGGGGCAGTCAAGCGGTTCATGCCCGACCTAAAGATCACACTGGAATTCGGGACGGCGACGTTTCCCTTTGACGGAGAGGCCTTGTCGAGTCTGTTTGAGGTGGCCACTGCCCATCGCATGTGCTTTACGGACGATCTAAAAGAGGTTCGGATGCTCTCGCGAAGTTCAATGTGAGGGCGGCTCAGTCCGATCAGTATGAAGTGAGACATCGCGGAGCACCGCGAGCATCTCTCCGTGGATCGACTCATTGCTGGCGACAATCTCGTCTCCATAAATTGAAAATGTCCCGCCCTTGAAATCCGACATGCGTCCCCCTGCCTCGGTGACCATCAGAGAACCCGCTGCCACATCCCACGAATGTAGCTTCATCTCCCAAAAGCCATCGAAGCGGCCGGCGGCCACATAGCAGAGATCAAGCGCGGCAGAGCCGGTCCGGCGGACGCCTTGCGCGCGAAGACAGAAGCGCGAAAAGTAGTTCAAATTGTTGTGCGTCGATTCACGAATGTCATAGGCAAAGCCGGTGACCAGGAGAGCGGCGCCCAACGCCGATGATTGCGAGACCTGCATGCGGGTTCCATTCAGCGTCGCCCCTTGACCGGATACCGCCACGAAGCGTTCGTTGCGAGTCGGATCCAGAATGACTCCCAGTACGACCTGTCTGCGATACTCCAACCCGATCGAGACGCAATAGATGGGAAACCCATGTGCAAAATTGGTGGTTCCGTCTAAAGGATCGATGATCCATTTATAGGCCGATGTCCCGCCCGATTCCATTCCGCGTTCTTCCGCCAGAATGTCGTGATGCGGATAAGCGCGGCGAATGGTATCGATGATGGCTTGTTCCGATTCTTTGTCGGCATCGGTGACCAGGTTCACCGCGTTCTTGTGTTCAATTTGGAAGCCGGTGCGGGCATATTTGAGGAGAATCTGCCCCGCAATGCCGGCTGCTTCGATCGCCGTAGCCTTGGCCTCTTCAAGTTCGGCGTCGGAAGGAACTGATTCATCGTGCATGGGGCGATCTTATCATGGATCTGACGGCAGACGGTTCTTCAACAGCCTTACAGGATCGCTCTGATTTCTAGAAAAAACGCCGTATTCGGCTCCAGCCGTCCGAAAAATGATGTTCGTTGTCCATTAAAAATGTCCCAGCCGATGTATCCTCTCCACACGTCTGTCAACGCATAGGTCAACGACGGGCGTATAAAAAAATCGCGACGCGGCAGATTCAACATGCCCAGTAACTCTCCCTCAAGCGTCTTATTCAACCAGGTGGCTTTGATCCGGCTCGTAAATCCGCCCTGGTACTGATTGAGTTGTTGATTAAACGTATCGCTCAACACCGCCACGTTCCGAGCGACGGGGTCCTGAATCGCAAATGGGTCGTGGAAGTTTACGATCACACGTTGGTAGGCCTGGACATTGATGTTTAAATCTTCGGTGATGTCCCGATCGACGCCGAGCACATACATGAAATACGGATTGATGATGAACGGATCCGAGCCGCTCGGGTCTTGTGTCTGCGCATAGGCCATTTCTCCGCGGACGCCATAGCGGCCAAAATTTTTGGCGAAATCTGCGCCGAAGACGTTGAGGCGGGTGTGGACGAGCTGCGCTTGGAGCGGGGCGAGCGGACGGCCGATGGGGATGACATTCAAGCCATAGTAATAGCTGATCGACCAATCGATGATTCCGCCGGTGTGGTCCAGTTTGGCCGCAAACCCTTGATCACTCCATTTGCCTTGCGACCGTTTATCTTCGGTGATTTGGAAACCCGGGGTGGGACTCAAGGGGATGGTGCTCGGATTGAAGATCGGCAGCCAAATGAGCGACAGGGTATAGTCGCCGCGATAATAATTCGTTCTGATTCCGACCGTTCCGATTCGTCGCTCCTCCTCATCCCGCGCCGACAGTAAGGTAAAGTCTTTTGGCGTAAGATTGTCCGTCGGATTCAACGCGTCGGCGCGACCCCACGGGATATTCTGCTTGCCGACACGCACATCGACTGCGCCCAAGTACAGGTTGGAGTAGGCTTCAATGAGACGGCCCTGTGTCGGCTCTCGGCGATCCCCTAAGTCCTGATCTTTCAAACGTGCTTCGACCTTGGCGTCGCCCCACGAACCGAACTTCGGTTGGAACTTGGGTTGAACGGTCAGACCGGGAAGATTGTGATTCCCGTCCAGCCGTTTTGACGCGGAGTAATAATCGAACCGCGCATGCCCTCCGATGCCGGCCTTGTCGATCCATTGCCGCCATGCTGGAGCATCCGTCTCCGCCGGTGCACCGACGGAGAAAAATGAGGACGATAATGGCGCTTGCGCGTTCTGAACTTCAGGGAGGTTCTTCTGTGAGGGCGCAACCGATGCAGCCGGGTCGGTCGTGGTGGGACTCGCTGAAGAGGCCGCTGGAGCGGGCTTCGAGTCCGTCGCTGCGGGCGAAGGCCTGGTCGATGGGGTAATTGCCTTCCGGCCCGGCGTCTCGGCGAAAGCAGGAGCCGTGGAAAATAGTAGAAATAAAATCCAGAACAGGATGCTCAAAACGGTCATCCAACAAGGCCGCAAGTGAAGAGAATACCGCAGGCGTACCCTCGGGGGTACGTTGAGGATATTCTCAAACCGAGAACGAAGTGGGGAGCCGTTTTCAGCATCCTGAAAACGATATTACTTTTCACGTTCCAAGTACCTCGTCGTGAAGAAGTCATCCGGCACTGATTGGCTGGCATCCAAGAGGTCGAACGCCAACTCGGTGCGGTGGCCGGTCTGATGATTGATCACTTCTCGGCGAACGGCCCACCACTTGTGCGCTTTCGGGTCGACTTCCTTGACGGCGGGAACCACTTGTGTCTTCAGCAGGCGGCCTGAGCCATCGTAATACTCCGCTTTTTTTTCCATGAAATTGCTTGCGCGCACCCAGACCATCCATTTCGAGTAGCCGTAGTCTTTTTTGATTTGCTCGCTCGCCGGCGTCGATTCAACGACGTAGCATTCTTCCCCGTCCACCATCTCGCGTCTTAAGAATTGATGGCGATACGTATCGACGACCGGCAACAGAATGTCGCCATACGAGAAATCTGAACCGACAAAGCTGTCCTTCTTATTGTTCGCCACTAACCGGCGCACTTTCTTGAGCGCCGGAAGATAAATCCACATGTCGTCGTTGCTCTCGTAGTGTTGAATCTGAAGATACCCGGTGCCTTGTACATCGCCGGGAAACAGAAACCGAATGAGCAATTTCGTATCGATGCCGTTCGTTTGAAGTATCGAAGCGCTCCGCATCTTGCGAACGCGTTGTTGTCCCTTCTCGTTGGTCAAGGTCATCGTACTCTCATTGAGCAAATGAGGCACCTTCCCCGCATAGAAATTCTTTTCCATAATGTCGCGGCCGGACAGTTCCGCCGAATGCGTCTCCCAGGGCGAAAGCGCAAGAAGCAAGATGTGCAATCCCATAATCCACATGCATAACAGTTTGAGATTCGCCATGGTGCACTCGGCTCCTTCTCCGTGATGGACGGACCATCAGGCGGGGGTAATGGGTGAGGCAAAGTCCTTGATCGAGTTCTCTTCGAACGCCTGATGGATGAAGACGAACTTCGGCCGGCCGGCATAGAGCATGGCCGGCAGAATGACAATGGCTGCGAGGCAACTCACCGCCATCGCGACGGCCACGAGAAATCCCAGACGGGCATGCATGCCGAAGCCGGTCAGCATCAGGACCGAATAGCCGGCGCCGACGGCCAGGGCGACATAGACAACGGCCTTCCCCGCCGTACTTAGCGTCACAAGTAAAGCTCTATTCTCATCGCCATGCCGCTGCACCTCTTCACGCAGCCGATAAATCACATAGATCGCATAATCGGCTCCGACCCCGACCGCCATGGCGGAGACGGCGGCGGTCCCGATATCGAGTCGAACGCCGGTCCATCCCATGATGCCGAAGTTGGCGATGACCGCCAGCACCAATGGAATCAGCACAAAGGCGCCCGCGAACGCGGAACGTAGGACAAGCGACGAGATGAGGTAGATACTGGCGGCGATGACGCCGATATTGAGCAGTTTTCCCTTGACCATCACGTCATTCAACGCCGCTCCTTGCGCCATGCCCCCGCCGATACTGACCCGGTATTCGGGGGGAAACTGTTGTGGAATGATGGCGCGGAGATCGCCGATGATCTGTTCGATCTCGGCCGTGCTGTCGGTTTTCAAGTACGCCCAGACCACCGCCGACCGATAGTCGTAGTCCACATAGGTATCGAAATCGCCCGGATCCCCGGACATCGCATACAGGAAGAGATATTGCGCGGTCAGCTCTCGACTCTCCGGGAGTCGTTCAAAGGCGGGGTCATCGGCATGCATGGCGCGATTCATCTTTTTCAAGAAGTCAGCCAATGACTGAGTTTTGCCGACCAGGCCATAGTGCGCGCCCATATAGGTTTGCATGGCTTCCATCGCATACAGTACGGATGGATTTTTGATGGAGTCGGCCTCGGGGCCCTCGATCAATACAGAGAGCGTGTTCGTGCCCCCCATGCCGGCATTCAATGGGACATCGTCGAGGCGCACTGGACTGTCGGGTGAAAAGTTTCCTTTGAGGCTGTTGTCGACCGTCACCCTGCTCATGCCAAACACCAACAGTGCCGCCGGCACGGCCAGAATGCCGAAGACGAGATGCCGGCGTCGGCTGAGGATCACCCGGGCAATGGCCTGAACCGGACGATCGAGCCAATCGGCGGAACGCTCACGCTCGGTCTCGTACCGCTGTGGCGCCGGCAGGAGCGACCGGAATGCGGGAATAAAGCTCATCTCGAGCAGCATAGCGGAACAAATACCGATCGCCGTAAAGATGCCGAACACCCGAATCGTTAACGTGGGAAACGCCGCGAGCGCAAGGAAGCTCATCACCGCGATACTGCCTGCGGTCACCATCACCGGGCCGATCTTGGTGAAGGAAGCAATGACGGCCTGCTCACTGTCATGCAGCCGCCCATACTCTTCGTAGTACCGCTTCAGGATTTGAACGGAATGGCCCGCCGCCACCGCCATGATCAAGATCGGCGTCGTGGCATTGAAGGTATCCATGGGAATCGAGAGGAGACCCATCACGCCGAGCCCCCAAATCACGCTCATCAGGGCAGTGAGGATCGGGACAAGCAGGCCCTGCACAGACTGAAATGACAGATAGAGCACCGCCATGATGATGGCCAATGCAGCAAAGAAGAGATACGCCATTCGCTCCGAGTAAATTTCGAGCCAGGCCAGATTGATCGAAAGGCCGCTCTGATAGATCCGGACCGTGGCGTCCCGTTCAGGATCGACGACCGACTCCACACGTTCTTTGATCGCACGATACCCCTGGAGGTCTTTTCCAAATTTGAAATCGGCAATGACGGCCGCCATGGTGCCGCGTTGGGACACGATGGAGTCGATATAGATGGGATTGGCGTAGAGCGCCTGTTTGAGTCGAGCCATGTCTTCGGCGTTTTCGGGCACCGCTTCCATCAGTTGGCGGACCGTCATGCCGTCTTCGGTTCCTGCAATGTCTTTCGCCTTGCGCGAGGCCAGGCTGATGACATTGCTGCGCACGACGCCGGGAATCTTCAAAATGCCGTCGGTGATCCGGACCAATTTGGCTAAGACGGCCGGTTGAAAAATATCGCCGGTGACGCTTTCCACGCCGATCGCGACTAAATTCCGTCCGCCGAAGATACGTTCGATTTCATTCGTCGCGATCACATAGGGATGCTCTTGTGGAAGATTGTCGTTGGGATCGACAATGACGCGAAGGCTTCCGATCTGCATGGCGAAGAACACCGAGGCGGCGAGTGCCGCCGCGATGACGACGAGCCGATAGCGGACAATGGTGGTGATGTATCGATGGAACATGGGTGCTGTCGGGAGAGAAGGCAGGATATCGTAGGGAGGCGGAAGGGTCAAGAAGGAGAAAGACGGAGGAGGGGCCACCGAGCCATTCGCAGTCCTCGCGCAACGCGCACCATCAATAAGTACTCGCTGAATGCGCGCAAGGGCGACTGCTCGGTCGCTCCTCCTCCGAGGAAAGAAGTAAAAGAAGCCAACTAAGAAGATATGCAGGAAACTGTGCGCGCGAAGACCTTGCCTTACAGCGAAGCGCTCGCTATCCTGCGTATCTATGGCGAACCTGTCCGGGACAAATCCGATTAAAACAGTGGCGGAGGATTTTCGGCGGCATTTGGAAATTTTCTATGCGCGGCTGAAATTGGCGCCGCCGTATGACAGTGTTGAGAAGGCGATTAAGTCGTTGACGAACGCGCTGACGGTGATGCCGGCAGAAGAGCGGATGCGGGTTATCGCCGATCCGGCCTTGATATGGATTCAGTATCGGCACGCCTTTGTGGAGTCCGGGCTCTCTTTAAAACACCGTGGGATCATTCTGGGGCTGATCCGTTCCAATCAAACGACTGCACTGCCCGCCGAATATACGGCCCTGCTTGACGCCTATATACTAGCCGATCGCTCACCTCGATAGGTCGTACGTTGAGTGCTCTGAAGAGGGAGAGGACGTGGGAACGAGCATCTGGCGCAGCTCTTCATACGTTTGCGTGAGACGCTGATTTTCGAGGCGATACGCCAGTGCGATCATCACGAGACCGAACGCCAGGACGATCAGTCCCAAGGCTGTGACGCCGATGCCTAGGAGAACTCCGCCGAAAGAGCTAAATCCTTCGTTTATCAAAAACGCAATCACGAATCCCACCGTTCCGACCGCGACGGTAATCAGCCAGGCCAACGTCATGAGCGCGGATGACCATGGAATCCGTTTGACGCCTTCGATGCGTGTTCCGCTCTCGATCGCCTCAAGATGAATGGTCGCCTTCATCGGCCACATGGTGCGAACCCGGATCGTGAACAAATGATATTGCGGGCGCAGCACAATATACCGCTCGTCCGGAGAGAGACGAGCGATTCCGTGCGCGAGTTGCAACATGCCACGCTGACGAAAGGAGCGGAGGTTCAAAGACGAGGGAGAGAATGGAAAGCGGTCGATGAGCCGCGCGATGCCGCATCCGTAACGATTCAAAGGCACGGTCATGCTGTTGAAGTACGACCAATCCACTACCACGAGCGCCACAAGCACCACTGTTCCACACAGACTCGCGACGAGCATAGCGCATCTTATCTCAATACGAGTGTCGGTCACTATCTTACATCGTCATCTTCCTGGCCTTGAAGAAATGCCCATTGTCTGACAGAGCATCTCCGCGCGGAACTGGTTGACTCAGCCACGTATTTTCGCTACATTACGCGAAGTTTTCTGCTTGAGGTGGGCCTTCCCGGCAGTGTCGACTAAGGGTTTCCCGCCTGGTTTGATTTACCACCATCTGTGCGTGATGCGAGTACGCCTGAATTCCTTGGCAGTCGTGTGAAGAGATAGCGTGTAGGGAGCGGAGGGGACATGGATTTAGAAAAGTTAGAGCGCGTGTATACCGGGTACGCGGGAGTCTACGATCAAATTTTTGGACGGATATTTCATGAATCCCGTGAATCAGCCGTACGCAAGCTCGACGTGAAGCCCGGCGAGCGCATCCTGGAAGTGGGCGTCGGAACCGGCTTGGCTTTGCCGTTGTATCCCGCACATTGCCGTGTGATCGGTATCGATTTCTCTGAGGGGATGTTGGAGAAGGCGAAGAAGCGGATGGCCTCTTACTCCTTAAATCATGTGGAGCTCATGCGGATGGACGCCGGCCAGATGGAGTTTGACGACGATAGCTTCGACACCGTCATGGCGGCGTATGTGGTGACCGCCGTGCCTGATTATCGGAAAGTGGTGACGGAAATGATTCGTGTCTGCCGGCCCGGTGGACGCATCATCATGCTCAATCACTTCAGCAACGGCAACAAGCTCATCGCCGCTGTCGAAAAAGTCATCTCCCCCCTGTGCAAGCATATCGGTTTTCGGACCGATCTCTCTCTGAATACCGTTCTGGAAGGGACCACACTCCACGTCGCGAAGAAAGAAAAGGTGAATCCGTTGAAGTTCTGGCACTTGGTGGAGTGTGTCAATCGCAAGAATGGTTCTGCGATGGCCGCGTACTGATCTCGTATCGGTCGATCTTGGACTACACGTTCCGTCCGACGTTCTGCCCTCCGAGCCATTCATCCCGCTCCATAATATGCTGTCCTGCCAAACACAAGCCGGAGAAGCCACGGGCGATAATATCCGCCAACACCATGAGCAAGCGGCCGATCTCTTCCTCGTGAGGATCGGACGCTCGAAGCGTGATGCCGAAACGATAGCCGTCCAACGGGCCATAGGTTTGAATGTACACTCCTGCCGTTCGAGGCAATCCATGGACAGAAGCGGGAAGGAGCAGGCCGGCCCAGCGAAACGCCGGGTGAGCAGGCCCTCTCGGTTTTGTCATACGCCAAGCGCACGGAACTCCCACTCCATCCAAATGCTTCAAGACCCAGTCGATGTCAGGCAGTTCTCCCGTTTCAGCTTGAAAGGTCCACTCCGTCATCCCCGTTCGAATGGGCCGTACAGATCCAGGCCGCGACACCTCTTCCAGCTCGGCTTCTTCGCAAATGACGTAGAGCTCGCCATGAGGATCGAACCAGAATCGAAGCCGTCCCCCCGCTATCTCGGCATGAAGTAAATTGATCTCTGAAAAATCAGCCCCCTCTTGTTCGAAAATTGAAAAATCGGAGACGCCCTTCATCAGAAGCTTGGCGACGCGACTGACCGAATAGAGCCCTTCCACGCCTCGAATGGCGATCTCATAACGAATGATCGTGGAGATGACGGTGCCCGCGGTGATTTCACGCCCCGACGTTTCATCAAAAATTCGCTGCTTCTGAATGGCAAGATTCGCGATCTGACCGCCTGGAAATGCTTGCGTATGGTCCAGCAACCACACTAAATCTTCAGCGGTTCGTATAAGCCGAATCATATGAATTTATTTTAGCTGAGAGCGTGAGAAAGCGCTACTCAATGGCTCCTCGTGTCATCCTCTCCGCCTTCGATCAACAACGGATGACAACTGTCTCCGCAGTGCTCTACCATCGTTCGTCGTTGATTCATCCCCACCCGCTGAAGTACCCTAGCGATCAAGTTTGAACGAGGTATCAGCGTGAACAGGTCCCGGCCAAGTTCCTGTGTCGCTGGACGCGGTAAAGGACAACTTCTGGGAGAACAGAAAGGAGCGCCATCGCATGGCAGGTTTTCCGATCGAGTATGCCGGCAGAATTAAGACCCTCCCTCCGTATCTCTTTGCCGCCATCGATGAGATGAAACAAAAGGCGATTGCACGTGGAGTCGATATCATCAATTTGGGAATCGGCGATCCCGATCTTCCGACTCCCACTCCCATTATCGAACGCCTCAGAGAAGCCGCCGGCAATCCGAAGCATCATCAATATCCCTCGTATGAGGGCATGCTGTCCTTTCGCTCGGCGGTGGCCGACTGGTACAGACGCCGGTTTGCCGTCTCGCTGGATCCGACATCGGAAGTTTTGACGCTCATCGGGTCGAAAGAAGGCATCGGCCATATTCCATTGGCCTTCATCGATCCCGGCGATGTCGTCTTGGTTCCCAGCCCCGGCTATCCGGTGTATCCTGTCGCGACCGCCTTCGCGGGCGGAGAGTCGTATCTCATGCCGCTCTTGAAGCAGAATGGGTTTCTGCCCGACCTTCAGGCGATTCCAAAAGACATCGCCAAACGGGCCAAGCTGATGTTTATTAATTCACCCAATAATCCCACGTCGGTCGTCGCGAGCAAGGAATTCTTTCAACGTGTCGTAAACTTCGCGCACGAACATCGCATCATCGTGTGCCACGATGCCGCCTATTCCGAGATCTACTTTGACGGTCAACGGCCGGCGAGTTTTCTCGAAGTTGATGGCGCCAAGGACGTAGGCATTGAATTTCATTCCCTGTCCAAAACGTACAATATGACCGGTTGGCGCATTGGCTTTGCGGTCGGCCATAAGACTGTTCTCTCGGGATTGGGAAAAGTGAAGAGCAATCTCGATTCCGGTGTCTTTCAGGCTATCCAAGAAGCCGGGATGGCCGCCTTGCGCTTAGACGATCATGTCACGGACGGATTGCGCAGGATATATCAAGAGCGACGGGATGTGCTGGTGCCCGGATTGAGAAAGCTCGGGCTTGAAGTGGAGATGCCGCGCGCGGCATTTTACGTGTGGGTCACGGCTCCCAAGGGCTATACCTCTGCCTCGTGCACCGCGCATATTTTGGACAAGACCGGTGTCGTCACCACGCCCGGCAATGGCTTCGGTCAACCGGGCGAAGGCTATGTTCGGATGACGGTAACGACATCTAAGGAACGGTTGGCGGAGGCGGTTGAGCGAATCGGGAAGGTTGGATTTTAGGAGGAAAGGGAAGGATCACGGGACTCGCTCGATACGCGTACGGGGCGACAACCCATCCTTCCCTCTTAAATGGTTAACTGCCTCAAGCAGGTTGTTGAAAAACGATTTCCGGCCCAAATGCCAACAAGCCACAGAGATAAGGTCGCAGAGTTGCCTGCAAGATGTTCAAAAAGGTCAAGCAACGGGGACGTACCTCGCGGGGTACGTTGAGGATTGCTTTGAGGCGAGAACGAAGCTGGCGGCCTTTTTCAACACCCTGCTAGAGATGAAGAGCCGTGGAGCGTGAGACGGTCTATATCGGGTTCGGGTCAAATCTAGGGGATCGATCGGATTACTGCGATCGAGCGGTGACGCTATTGGGTCTCCTGCCACATTCCCAACTCATGGCCGTGTCCTCCTTGTACGAGACAGATCCCATGGTCGATGAGCGGACGAATCCAGGGACGGAACTATTTCTCAATGGAGTGGTATGTCTGGGGACGGAGATCGCGCCGCGCAGCCTGTTGCAGATTTGCCGCGAGATTGAGCAAGCATTAGGGCGCGACCACGATCAGCGTCACGGACCGCGGACGCTGGACCTGGACATTTTGTTTTACGGGTCGCGAGTCCTCCACGAGAGCGATCTGATCATTCCGCATCCCCGGCTTCATCTCAGGCGGTTTGTCGTGGCTCCAATGGTCGAGTTGGATTCTGAATGGAGGCATCCACAACTGGGAATCACCATGAAGGACCTGTTGGATGACCTTCCGCCGACCCCTTGCGTTCGGCGCCTCATGCCCCAGCCGAACTCTCGCTATGGGTCACCCCCTGCGTGCAATGCGCGTATGCCTTCAGCCTAATGCGAATCATCCGTTCAATCTCCGTCATGAATTCCTATAGCCTGGCTCTTCTTCGTGAAGGGGTCCGCATCGGGCTCGTCCCAACCATGGGCGCGTTGCATCAAGGACACCGTACGTTAATCCGAACCGCACGATTAGCAGGCGACGCCGTTGTCGTCAGCCTCTTTGTCAATCCCACACAATTCGGCCCCCACGAAGATTTCTCACGCTACCCTCAACAATGGAGACAGGACGCTGCGATGTGCCGCGAAGAAGGCGCCGACGTCCTCTTTGCGCCGTCTCAGGAAGCGATGTATCCGCCGGGTTTTCACACCGCGGTCACGGCGCCCGCGGTGTCCCAGCGCTGGGAGGGCACGCATCGGCCTACTCACTTTGGCGGCGTGGCGACCGTCGTCACCAAGCTCCTCAACATCGTCCGTCCCCACATCGCGGTCTTTGGGCAAAAAGATTATCAGCAAGTCGCCGTGGTCCGGCGACTGATAGCGGATTTGAATGTCGGCACCACCATCGTGTCATGCCCGACCGTTCGCGAGCCTGATGGACTCGCGATGAGTTCTCGCAATGTCTATTTGACGACAGCGCAACGTCGTGCGGCTCCTATTCTCTACGAAGCCTTGCGGGCGGGAGAGACCGCGATCCTCAAAGGAAGTCGCGATGCCGCTCGCGTACGACGCACCATGTTGATGAAGCTCGCCGACGAACCGTTGGTTCAGGTCGACTACATGTCCGTGTGCGATCCGGATTCATTGGAACCGCTTACGCGAATAATCGGAAAGGTCGTACTGCTTGGTGCGATCCGTCTCGGGACGGTCCGTCTCATCGATAATCTGCCGGTGAAAGTCAAGACAAAGGGGCGACGCGCGAAGAGCCGTTAACCCATCGTGGGCGCTGCTTGGCGCGTCAGCAGCAAGCTACGCACAAATTGTGCAAGCCGCTCTTTGTGCTCTCCTTCAAATTCGAGGAACTGCAATCCCACACATTCGGAGCGGACGGAGCGGACCATGGCGGTTTCGACCAGGATTGTCGAATCATGGTCCGGCGGGTTCAGATTGAGGTGAAGAAAGGCGCCCTTGGAAAAAGCGGTCGTCGTGTGCAACGTACACCCGCCCATCGAGAGATCGGTGATGACATCTTCCGATCGTCCCTGCGACCCGATGATGATCGCCCGGACACGAGTGGGAAGACGTTCGAATTGTCGTTGATCGGGAGGGATCTCCCTGTGGCCGGTGCCGACGGTAAGGCTTCGATACCGATGGGCGCACAGTTGGCACCGAAAAGAATGGATTGAAAAGAAGTTGAGGAGACGTTCGGCCGCGCCCGATCGGCGGATCCGGCGAACGAGTTCAGTATGGCACTGTGGGCACTCTGGCTTCATCAGACCTCGCTGATGGCAGCTCTGTTTGCACAAGGGTTCAGGCTTGGTGCTCTGTAAGCGGGC
>DATEPO010000393.1:0-3458 GCA_035273145.1 Nitrospiraceae bacterium | reverse complement strand
ATCAGGACGCGTGACCTCGACTGTATGTGCGCCGGGGCGTCCGGATGCATCGCGGCATCCGGTGATCGCTATCGCGATTGCGGTCCCAACAACGAGCGCGACGCGACGGACGAGAAGTATGCGGGGCAAGATCATGTCTGGTCGTCTTTCCCGTCGGGATGTCCAGGTTCGTCCGGCTCTACGCCTCCCCCATGAATGCCTGCGCGGACCGCGAAGGGCAGTGCTCGGAACTGCGAAGTACGTACGCGGGCGTGCAGATTGACGACATATCCGCATACAAGTCCGAAGGCGACCTGCGACACAACAAACCAGAACCAGTCGATGCGCTCGTTGAGAATGGGACTGACGATTCCGATGGCGGAATAAAGAATACCCGTGAAGATAAGTGGCACCATGAAACCCGCGGTCACGATGGGGTAACGAGGAAACATTGGGAGCATCGCTCCATACAGGAGGCCGACGAGCAGCGAGACGCACCCATGGATCGCCAGGGCCGCGAGCAATCCCTGGATATGAAATTGGCTTAGGAAGGCGTCGCTGGCGCCGGCCCAGCTCACGAAGCCACCGGCGGCCAGAAGGTTCACGGCGAACCAGAGGCTGTGATATTTGAGCAGGCTGAAGAGCGTGGCGGGTGCGATCATGGCGATGCCGCCGGCTATACCACCCCGGATGCCTGTGGTGATACGGAAGGTCTCGATGGGGAGGATGGTACGCGGAGCTTCGCTGATCGGGTGCAGCTCACGCTGTATGAGCCTCCGAGCTGTGGTGATCTCGATGTCCTCGGCCTCGACGGGCACCGTTTCGTGGGCTTCCGCAGGGAAGATTTGCAGGAACCAACCGACGACTCCGGCGCCGAAGAAGAGCAAGCCAAGGTAGAAAAATGCAACGCTCGTCACCATACTCAAGGCGATCAGCGACACACCCAGCGCCAGCACCAGCGGCCACGCCGTGGGGCACGGAAGCTCGATGGCGTCGGGGGCGGTCTGTGCGTGCTCGTGCTGCATGGTGCTCCTTTCTTACCTGCCAAGAACGTAGACGACGAGGAATACAACCACCCAGACCGCATCGACAAAGTGCCAATAGAGCGAGAGGACCTCGAACCGGTTTGTGTGGCGGCTCGTGAGTCCGCCGGTCAAGGAGAAAATCAATGCGGTCGTGAGCAGGATGAGTCCGACGATAACGTGGGAAGCGTGCAGGCCGACGAGGGAGTAGAAGGTGGTGCCGAAGAGGTTTGTGCGGATCGTCAGGCCATCTCGATAAATGAGCTGGTACCACTCACGCGCTGTGCCGCCGATGAAGATGCCGCCGAGCAGCACCGTCGCCGCCAGCCAAAGCGACGTCAGCGAGCGTTTCCCGTGTTCCAGAGCAGAGACTGCGAAGTGCACCGTAGCGCTCGATGAGAACAGGCAAATGCTGGTGAAGATGGGCAGTTCGAGGACATCGTGTGGCGTAGGGCCGGTGACGCTTTTCCCCAGATAGTAGATGTAGGCGACGATGAAGATGATGAAAATGGATGCCTCGGCAACGATGAGGCAGGCCATGCCTACGATTCCGCGGGAGGGCATCACCCACGGTTCGCTCGCACTCGAATTAACAAAACCGACCTGGCTCACAGCTAGTCCTCCCTACTCGTATTGGCTGTCGGGGTCCTCGGGGTGCTTTAGATCCCAGAGGGGACGACGGCTTTCGACGACGGGTGTTATGGCGAAGTTGTAATGCGGCGGTGGCGAAGGCGTCGACCACTCGAGTGTCCAGGCATCCCACGGATCAGGGCCAGCTTCTGCACCCTTGAAATAGGACCGGATGAGGTTGCAGACAAAGATAAGGACGCCGATCGCCTGCATGAACGCTCCGATGGTGACGATCATGTTGTACGTGCCCCAGCCGCGGTCTGCCTCGTAGGTGTAGATGTGACGAGGCATCCCGAGCAGGCCCGGGATGTGCATGGTATCGAAGCAGACATGGAACCCGATCAGAAATACCCAGAAATGCCATTTACCGAGAGTTTCGCTGAGCATGCGGCCGGTCATTTTCGGATACCAGTAGTAAAACGCGGCAAAGACCATGAAGACGATTGAGCCGACCAGCACGTAATGAAAATGCGCTATGACGAAGTAGGTGTTGTGAACCTGCCAATCAAATGGCGCCACAGAAAGCATGATTCCGGTTAGGCCGGCGATGAGGAATTGAAACAGAAACCCGACGCAGAAGAGCATCGGCGTTTTGAAGTGGATCTTGCCTCCCCACATCGTGGCAAGCCAGTTGAATATCTTGATGCCGGTTGGCACG
Organism: Nitrospiraceae bacterium; assembly: GCA_035273145.1. Taxonomy (GTDB): domain Bacteria; phylum Nitrospirota; class Nitrospiria; order Nitrospirales; family Nitrospiraceae; genus JAICXS01. Next base: position 1,169 of record DATEPO010000393.1, on the reverse strand, counting down.
CCGACCAGCATGGTGGAGATCACAAAGAATGTGTTGCCGAAGGACGTCATCCCGACCGTGAACATATGGTGGGCCCACACCCCGAGACTGATGAATCCGATACCCACCGACGCTGCAACCATAGCGGGGTAGCCGAAGATCGCCTTGCGTGAGAAGACCGGGATGATCTCGTTAGCGAAAGCGAACGCGGGAAGGACGAGGATGTAGACCTCCGGGTGACCGAAAATCCAGAAAAAGTGGATCCAGAGCACCGCCGAACCGCCCGCCTGCGTATCAAAAAAGTGCGAGCCGAGATACCGGTCCAGCATCAGCATGATCTGTGCCGCGGTGAGCGGGCTGATGGCGACGAAAACCATGCCGGAGACGACCGTGTAGAGCCACGCCAGCAGAGGCATGCGCGTTAGCTTCATGCCGGGGCAGCGCATGCAGAGCGTCGTTGCAACAATGTTGACAGCGGTCGCAATGCTGCTCACTCCGCTCAGGAGGACCGAAAGCGTGCAGTAGTCGGCACTGTGGCCGGGAGAAAACGCACGCGCAGTGAGCGGCGCGTAGGCAAACCAGCCTACGTCCGGCGCAGTGCCCGCGCCATACAAGCCTCCGCCGGCGATGTAGCTGAAGTAGAGCAGGAGGCCTGCAAACGCCGTAATCCAGAAGCTGAAGGCGTTCAAGCGGGGGAATGCCATGTCACGGGCGCCGATCATCAACGGGATCAGATAATTTCCAAACCCGAACAGGATCGGCATGCCCATGAAGAACACCATGGTGGTGCCGTGCATCGTGAAGAAGCGATTGAAGACCTGGGGCGAAAGGAAGTGATTGTTCGGAACAGCCAGCTGAATTCGAATTAGCAGGGCCTGCGAACCGGAGATCACAAGGAACAGCAGCGCGTAGCCGATGTACATCAACCCGATTTTCTTGTGGTCGACGGTGGTCACCCAGTCGTGCAGGACTTCAAGCCAATAATGTCGGGGTGCGGCTTCATGGACGGTATCGGCGACAGGCGCTTGGGTTGCCATGGCGATTCCTTAGTTCAGGCTCATCAGATACGCTGTGACAGCATCAAGATCATGCTGGTTGAGGTGCATTGGCGGCATCAAGACGCCGGGTTTGAACTTGGCAGGATTATCAACAAAAGCCCTTACATTCGCGGCTGACATCGGGACCGATCC
>DATEPO010000392.1:0-2941 GCA_035273145.1 Nitrospiraceae bacterium | reverse complement strand
CCAAGCCCACCTGCCCCAATGACCAACACCTTGGCCTGAGAGAGTTTCTTCTGCCCCTTGCCGCCAACCTCAGACAAAATGATGTGGCGGCTGTAACGCTGAATTTGGGTGTCGGTAAATTCCATCATTCTCAGTTAGGTCTGTTGAATCGGTTCGTCCATTGAGTCCGTTATTTCCGATTCGAATTCAAGTCCGTTATCGATTCGTTCGGTTACGGACCTAACGGACTCAACCGGCACAACCGACATAACGCTCCTACTCCACGACATTCAATTCAATCGGATCGACCAGTACGCCTTTTTTACGCATGCCGTTGACCGCCCGTTCGATCTCGGTTGTGTCGCCTGTCAATTCCACATCCATCCAGCCGGTTGTTTCACGCACATCGGCGCGCCGGACGTTCGTCACGACCTTATACTCATGGCCGATCTGGTAAATGATCGGCTCCTTGATCTTGTCTTCGGGGAAGCGAATGTGGAATCGTAGACTTGCCATGTTAGCCTCCCGCGATCGCGGGCACGATCGACACTTCGTCGCCGTCTTTCAGCACGGTGTCTCTGCCCTTCAAAAAACGGATGTCTTCTTCATTCACATAGATGTTCACGAACCGGCGCAGCTCGCCCTTCTCGTCGCACAACCGATCTTTCAACCCCGAGTAGGCCGAATTCAAATTGTCGATGATCTCCGCGATACTGGCCCCGGTGGCCTCCACTTCACCTTGATTTTTCGTCAAGGGCCTGAGGGGCGTGGGAATCCGAACCTTGATCATGCGTCACCGCCTCCGTTTTTCCCCATCTTAAACGTCTTTTGAAAACTGACCAAGCTCGGCTGGATACGAACGGGCCGGCCAACCGCATCGATCACCGCTTCCTGTGTCTTGAGCCCATTGCCGGTAACATACGCGACCGTCACATCGCTTTTCTTGATGGCGCCTTGCTTCACCAATTTTCTGAGCACGCCGATCGTCACGCCCCCTGCTGTTTCGGCAAAGACGCCTTCGGTCTGCGCCAGCAGTTTAATCCCGTCAACTATTTCCTCGTCGGTCACGGCTTCCATCGCGCCCTGTGATTCAGCCGTGGCTTTCAGGGCATAATAGCCGTCCGCCGGGTTGCCGATGGCCAATGACTTGGCGATGGTCTTCGGTTTGACGGGTTTAAAGAAATCGCGGCCGGCCTTGAAGGCAGTCGCAATAGGGGAGCAGCCTTCCGCTTGCGCGCCATTCAGCTTGGTCGGCACGCGGTCGATCAAGCCGAGCGTGTGCATTTCATTGATGCCTTTCCAAATCTTCGTCAAGAGCGAGCCTGACGCCATCGGGACGACGACTTGATCGGGAGCGCGCCATTCCAATTGCTCGACCGTCTCGAAGGCCAACGTCTTCGAGCCCTCGGCATAATACGGCCGGATATTGATATTGACGAAGGCCCAACGGTGCTCGGCGGCAATTTCGCTGCACAGCCTGTTCACATCGTCATAATTGCCTTCGACCTCGACGACGTTGGGTTTATAGATCAGATTGCCGAGCACTTTGGCCGCTTCCAGGTCGCCGGGGATAAAGACATAACACTGCATGCCCGCTGCAGCCGCGTGAGCGGCGACGGAATTGGCCAGGTTGCCGGTTGAGGCGCAGGCCACGGTTTCGAATCCCAGTTCGCGTGCGCGCGTGAGCGCCACGGCCACGACCCGGTCCTTGAAGGACAGCGTCGGATGGTTCACCGTATCGTTCTTGATGTACAGCTCATCCAACCCGAGAAAGGCGCCGAGATTCTTCGCGCGGACCATCGGCGTAAAGCCGGCATGCGGACCGATGGTCGCCTCGCCCTCGATCGGAAGGAGATCGATGTAGCGCCACATACTGGGGGGGCCGTTTTCGATTTTCTTCCGTGAGATCGCATTTTTGATGTCTGCGTAGTTGTACTTCACCTCAAGCGGTCCGAAGCACATTTCACAGACATGAATGGCCGCGGTCGGATACTCCTTTCCGCATTCTCGGCACACCAGCGCTTTCATCTTAGTCATAGAAACACCTTCATTGCAGCAAAGAAGCTCTCAGCTTCAGCTCTCAGACTTTGCTGACGGCTCAGTGCTGATTGCTGACGGCTGCCGGTTTCAGTTCACACGATTCCGGCTCATGATCGAACAGTTCGGTAATCGTTGGATTGGGCCCACAGAGTGGACAATTCGGATTACGCCGGATCTTGATTTCACGAAATGCGGTGCGGCGCGCATCGAAGTCGAGCATCCGATCCGTCAAGGGCTTGCCGATTTTCAGCACGAGCTTCAGCGCTTCGGTGGCCTGCAGCGAGCCGATGATGCCTGCTAAGACCCCGATCACACCGGCTTCCTGGCAACTCGCGACCAATCCAGGCGGCGGCGGATTCTTAAAGACGCAGCGATAGCAGGCGGTCTGCCCGGGGATAATCGTAAAGACGCGGCCGTCGAATCGGAGAATGCCGCCATGCACCATCGACTTGCGGGCAAAGAAACACGCGTCGTTAATGAGAAATTTTGCCGGGAAATTGTCGACGCCATCGATGATCACATCATAGTCGCCGATAATTTTTAACGCATTCTTCGCGATCAGGCGCTCCTCATGCATGACGACCGTGACATCGGGATTCAGCGCCTGTATTTTCTCTTTCCCCGACAGGACCTTCGATCGACCGATATCTGCCGTGTGATGGAGCACCTGCCGCTGAAGATTCGAGAGATCCACCATATCGCTGTCGATCAAGCCGATCGTCCCGACACCGGCCGCCGCCAAATACAGAGCGGCAGGGGACCCGAGCCCACCCGCGCCGACGAGCAGAATCTTCGCCTGCGCAATCTTCTTTTGCCCTTTCCCGCCAACTTCGGGCAGCAAGATGTGCCGACTGTAGCGAGATATCTGCTCTTCAGTAAATTCCATAGCTGCTAAGTTAGGTCTGTTGCGTCCGTTAGGTCC
>DATEPO010000391.1:0-6674 GCA_035273145.1 Nitrospiraceae bacterium | reverse complement strand
ATCAGAATGACGCGGGCTAAACTTCGCCAGACGCCCATCGAGACGAACTTGCGCGGATCGGTCATCACCGGCGGGGACAGCAGCACGGGCCGCGCGATGCGAACGAGCCGTTCACCAAAGGCCACATCTTCAAGGATCGGCTGGTCGGGAAATCCGCCGAGTTGCTGAAACAACCCGCGGCGCACGAACATGGCTTGGTCGCCATACATAATGCGCGTTCGCCGGCAACGGACATTATCCAACCAAGAAATCAGCCGCAATCGCCAATCGTGACCGGAGAACTGATGGAGGAAGCCCCCGGCTTGAATGGAAGGATCTCCCTCGAACTCATGAAGCTGCTTCAGAACGCCCTCCGGCAAGAGGGTATCGGCGTGCAAAAAGAGGAGCCATTCACCGCGAGCCGCCGCCGCGCCCGCGTTCATCTGCGACGCACGGCCTTTCCGAGCAGTAAGCAAGCGAAGGTGCGCATTGGCTCGTACAAGCGCTTGTGTTTGATCCTGACTCCCGCCATCCACGACGATGATCTCATAGTTGCCTTCTGTTTCGCGCACGCGACGCAACGTCGCCGGCAGCGCTTTTTCTTCATTGAATGTAGGAATGATGATGGAGATCATGACTCTTTCCCTTCCCTATGCGGCTCGGCCGGCGCCACTAGCCAAGCCGGCCATGCTCGCTTCGCATGCGAAAGATACCGTTCCGGATGCTCGTCGATCGATTCGAACAGATCTCCCAACGTCTCCACCATTTCATTGGCCAAGTCGATATATTGTTGTCCCTGATCACGCAATGCGTCGACCGACGTCTCGCCTGCCGCCATCGCTCGATCTAACAGACGTTCACCAAACTGATGATGAGCTTCTTCCTGACGCAAGAGGATACGGCGCAGGCGGCTGAACGGCGCGGCACGTGTCACCAGCCCTTCTTCAATGCGCCCCAAAATCGCTTCCCCTAATCCTTCTAAAATCACCTGTTCAGCCAGCACCGTCTCCAGAAAGGTCTTCTGCGCGATGGATTCTTGAATCAGCGCCCGATACCGGATCAAGGCCGGAAGCAGCGGACTGGCACCGAGCGTTCGCGGCGCCAGACACATGATTGCGCCTTGAAAGACCAGCGAATGAGAGGCCTCTTGTCGTGCTTGGCTCAGGAAGAAACGCCGCATGTTCGGCAGAGGCGCCAGCGCAGCCTGTGCCAGCGCGCACTCATGCGCCAGCCGCTCGCCGTGTTCGAGAAATTGCAGAAGTCGCGCGATCGGAACGCGTTCATTTGGAGCGACGAGCATAGGCAACCCCGTTGAGGGTCCAATCGTAGTCTACAAATTCGACTCGATAGCGATTGGTTTTGAGTTCTCTTGCCACTTTAGGGTCGGTGACGTATTGCGCGACATACTTGAGCAGCGAGCCGGAATGCCCTACAAAATCCTTTTCAAACCATTGAAAGATTTTCGACAGATGCGCGATTCTCTGAATGGAATCGAAGCGATTTCTTGTAGGATCATTGATGAAGATCCTCGCGCTCTCGTCCAACTGCTGATCCAATCGATCGGGCGAGTACACCTGTGAGGCCAACTTCGGGCAAGACCGTGAAGCACAGACAATCGCGAAGTGAATTCGAGGATCGCGAAAGTCGGCGATTAAGAGATCGCGCTCAAGATTGTATAAATTGATCGTCCGCCCCCCGACGTAATAATCGTGAGCGATGAAGTACCGATAGCGTCCCCATACCGTCTGGGGAGAATAGCCATCTACGATGCCCTTCATGGCGAATGCATTGTAAACATTGATCCAAAAGGCCAAGCTATGTTGGCGCGATGGAAGCATGTTGGGATTAAAGCGGTCCAATTGCCAAATGAATAACTGCAAGCGGTCGTCCTGCGCGATCGCCGGGTAGTTCACCAAGCCGTCTTTCACATGGGCATGAAGGACTTCATCGAAATATTGGGAAGAAAATTCTGACAACGGAATCGGCTCGATCGGCGCGAATGACCGAGGAGCCGACGAACAGGCGGATTGCAGGTCCATCGCGATAGCAAGACCGAGGGAGAGCAAGAGTCGACGGATGTCCATCGCGGCGCACTCCGGGGGGAAAGGAACGGAGGACTGAGCAATTATACGCCAAGCGCATGGGTTAGTTCATCTCGACCTGCCGTCTAGGATAAGCGTCGGTCACGAAAATAGAAGTGGTCCGGCTCAACCTCTACTTCGTGAACACAATATCTCCATAAAACGCCGTCGCTGCCTCGCCCGTATTATCGGTATCGGTCATAATCGCCACGCCTGAAATCAAGGGCGGCTCTTCGCCGAATGCGGCCTTATAATCCTCATAGACATTCCGCTCCTCCGTGACCCATCGATTCACATCTCCCGCACCGCTTTCAACGACGATCATCATGACCCGAGCCGTGTAGGGATTCGGCACGATCGTACCTTTTGCGGCTTTGGTATCCCAGATATAGTTTAACGCGCCAAGCGGGGGATATTGCCCATACAGGAGCCGGGCCGTTTCATATTTCGCTTTCTCAAACAAACTCACTTTTCCGGAGTCATACGCAAACGTGATGTACAGGCGAGCCGGATAATCGTCCCCATCCTTCTGCGTCACATCGCTCTTTTTAAGAAGGTTACTGATTTTCCACCGCCATTGGACAACGCGATATTCCTTAGGATCGATCGTGATGTCCCGCGTCAAACCGGAGGAGGAAGCCTCACTCATCGCCTTCACAATCACGACGTCCCCCTCACGAATCAGTGCATAGGTGGTATGCCGCTTGATCTTCGGAAAGGTCAACGGCTTCCAATTCTCCGGAAATTCCGTTCCCGGCGCAGCCGCGGAAAATTTGCCGACCTCCAGAATAGAATCCGATTGCGCGTGAGCGATTAAAGGAAGGACAACGATCGCTGTTGAGAGGATGATCAAAAGGCTCTTCCAGCTCATCTATAAGATTCCCGGTGGCGCTTCAGTCTCTTGGTCATCTGCGTGCACGATCTCACCCGCCCCAGGCACGCCAAGACGCGCCCCTTCCCGGTGCAAGCACTTCTGATGTGCGCTCTGCGAGCAGTTCTTCTTTCCCACTCTCCTCCCTATTCATCGTTCCTATTCATCCTTCCTCCCCAAACAAGCGAGGGACCAGCGCGTGGGCTGGAATGACCTTTATTGCGCCCATCGAGCGAGCACTTCGGATCGTGGGCGCTCTGGGAGCACGAAGGTCACCAGCCACCCCGCTTCTACCGATTCCATTCAAACCACCGTCGCAATATTCTTTTCTTTCCCTCGCTCAACCTGGTTTTCCTCCACGCATTCGCTACTTTTTTTATCACCTCCGCTTGCGTGGGATACGGATGAATCGTGTCTGCAATCATACTCAAGCCTTTGCCGGCTTTCATCGCCACCGTCAATTCGCTGATCATCTCACCCGCATGCGCGGCGACAATCGTAGCGCCCACAAGTTCATCCGTCCCTTTCTTCACGTGCACGCGCGCGAAGCCGTCTTCTTCCCCGTCCAGAATCGCCCGATCGACTTCATCCAACTTAAACGTAAATGTGTCGATCTCAATTCCCTTCGCCTTGGCCTCCGCTTCATACATTCCCACATGCGCAATTTCCGGTTGCGTATAGGTGCACCAGGGAATAACAAGTGAGTCGATACTCGCATAGCCCAGCCCGAACGGGTGCGGAAACAGGGCATTTTGAATGACGATCTGCGCCATGGCGTCAGCCGCGTGTGTAAACTTGAAGGGAGAACAGATATCGCCCGCCGCATAGATTCTCGGATTGGTCGTCTGCAGCCTCGCATTGACCTTCACGCCGTGCATCGTGTCATATACAACGCCTACTTTTTCTAGGCCAAGTCCTTCGACATTCGGCGCACGACCGACGCCGATCAAGATTTCATCCACAGCACGCTCGTTCTTGCCGCCGTTCATTTCATAGTGAATGACCTTTTCATCTGCCCGCCGTTCGACACGTGTCACCTTCGAATCGAACACGAAAGAGACGCCATCCGCTTTCATCTGCGCCTGGACGATTCCTGCAGCCTCGATATCTTCACGGGGCAGGATGTGGCGCTTCTGCTCAAACAGCGACACCTGACTGCCGAAACGCGCGAAAGCCTGCGCCATCTCACATCCGATCGGCCCAGCACCGATCACGGCAAGTCGCGGCGGCAAGTGAGTCAGAGTAAAGACTGTTTCATTGGTGAGATAGCCCGCGTCCTGCAAACCGGGAATCGATGGAGCCGCCGCACGAGCGCCGGTGCATATTGCGGCTTTGTTAAAGGCGAGCGTCTTTCCACCGACCTCCACCATATTCGCCTTGATGAATTGCCCCTCGCCAAGAAATACATCCACACCGAGTTTTTTGAAGCGATCCGCCGAATCGTTCTGGCTGATCCGTGCACGGAGTTGTCGCATGCGCATCATGACTGCGGCAAAGTCATACTTCACCGTGCCGGTAATGTGGACCCCGAATTCCTCCGCATGATGAACATCAGCCCACGCGCGTGCGGCCCGAATCACTGCTTTCGACGGCACGCAGCCCACATTCAGGCAATCGCCGCCCATCAGATGTTTTTCAACCAGCGCCACTTTCGCCCCCAAGGCGGCAGCCACAACCGCTGTGACAAGCCCGGCCGTCCCTGCCCCAATGACGATCAGATTGTAGCGGCCGCTCGGTTCAGGATTTATCCAATGAGAAGGATGAACATTCTGCACCAGTCTCCGGTTGTACTCGTCATTCGGCTGGATCAGTGGCGTAGCGCCTTCTGTCATGACGCATCCTTTTGCTTGTATCCGCTCAGCTTACGGTAGACGATGGGGACAAGCGCCAATAACCCGAGCAATACGAATGAGCCGAGCACTCGCAGCGAAGCAATTTCACTCAGGGAGTTGATCGATCCGAGCTGCCGACCCGCATTCGCAAAGACAAAGCTTGCCGGAATAATGCCGATAGCAGTCGCGGCCATGAATGCCCCTACGGTCATGCGCGTCAGACCCGAGACGAGATTGACCAGAAAGAAAGGAAACAAAGGGATCAACCGCAGGGTCAGCAAATAGCTGAAGGCATTCTTCGCAAATCCATCCTGAATCGAGGCAAGTCGGTTTCCAACCTTTCGCTCAACCCAATCACGCAATAGATAGCGCGCGGCCAGAAATGCCAACGTCGCTCCGGCCGTGGCGGCAATATTCACGTACAAGGTGCCTATTACAGATCCAAAGAGAAACCCCCCGGCCAAGGTAAAGATGGTCGCACCCGGCAGGGAACACGCCGTCTGCAGGCAATAGATCACAATATAGAGGAGGACAGCCGACGTGTAATTTGCTTGCGTGAAAGCCAGCAGACGATCGCGGTTCGCCTTCAACACCTCCAGTGAAACATACTGCTTCAGATCGAAGTAGAAAAAGGCAAAGAGAGCGGCCGCAAAGAGCGCCACTACGATTATTTTTCCGATTGGCGAGGAGGGAGCAGGCGGCGCCTCAGCAACCGGCATATCAGTGCTCATATCGCTCATGCTTCCGCTCCTTCATGACTGCCGCATGATCGCCTACTTCACGATCGATTGTTGCACGATTCTGAGCTATAGTAGATGAGCCACCCTGTCAATGTCTCTAGTCCTGATTATTCATGAATACCTAGTACAGCGGCCGATCATCCTCTCGCCCGGCGACGCTTTTCTCGTTCGGTCTCCTCGACGGACCGCAAGTCCGCCCGTCTCTCCCTCACCTGCGAGAAGCCCGGCGGCTTCGGCGCTTTGCGTCGGCACTCATAAATAGTCAGGACTCTAGTCTTCGAGATAGCAAGGGCACCAATCCCGCACAGGGAGATCCGTTATCGGCTTTCAATTATCAGCGAGCATGGTTAGGCGAGGATGAAGTCGCACCTGAGTCCCCGACCAGAAGGCCCTCAATCCCGAGCATCATCTTCTCATGCGAGCACATTCGATCCACCTGATCGATTCCAGTTCCATTCTCCTCCTAATCTTGGTTTATCGATGTCTGGTGACGCCGACTTGTCGACACAGGCTGAGGACTGGGCAGGCGGAGCACTTCGGCAAGACCGGCGTGCATATGCTTGCCGAAGGGAACCAGCAAACGATTGATCTCAATCCAAAACTTTTTCGGCAATGTTTCCTCAAGGAGCAACATGGTTTGTTCGCAGGGTTCCCGCACGCAATGCCTAACACCAGGTGAGCGCATTTTGGGCCTCTCCTGGAAAGAACGCAAAATGGCTTCATCGCAAGGCAGCTTCCCGTCATAATTCTGCACGGTACGCACGGCGATGTCCCGGATATGCCGCGCTTTGACCTCCCGGAACAATGTTCCATGTATCAGCTCTCCGATTCGCTCAACCGTGAGCCTCGCAACATCCACAGGCGTTCTTGCAAACAGCGAACAATCGCCTGGCTATCGGAATCGTGGTTTCGTCCCGAGTCCGGACCGAGATCAGACAGGCTATCAACTGCTCAAACGTCGACGAAAACCCCTCATCGGCTAGCTGGAACATGGCTGCCTTTGGAAACGGTTCGATCGCTTTTCTGATCTTCCGAAAAACGCGCTCGATATCAAACGGCTGTTTCCTCTCGCGCCTCAATTGTCGACGTAAGACCACTTTTTCCATACGGCACTGTATCGGGTGAAACGCTTTGAGTTCGGAAGCGCACCAACACGATTGCCGGAGGTCCT
>DATEPO010000390.1:0-4050 GCA_035273145.1 Nitrospiraceae bacterium | reverse complement strand
CGGAGGGGTGAGATGAGGGCCTTTTTGAACATTCTGCATACCTGGCTTTGAATCCCGCTGACATAGCAAGCAAAGAACTTTTCCGAGAGCCGAGCGTTCTGCCTCGCAAGTTCCTTCATACGGCAAGACTCGCCACCCACCCTTTTCCAGGTGCGAAGCGAAGAGTGAAGGCGACGGCAAGAGGACTTAACGAATTCTGAAACGATTTCGCAAACAGGACACCGACAACAACGAATGCTGAAGCAGTCTACGGAGCGGACGGTTGTTTTCGGCGAGGATCTGTCTTAGTCTTGGACTGGTTGAGGTCATGCTGAATACGAGCCAGGGTTTCTTTCAACGCCTCCAGTTCCGCCGTCTGCTCGGAGAGCTTCTTTCGAAGGTCCTGATTCGCATTCGTGAGCTCGCGCACTTGCAGATGAAGATCATCGATGGATTCGGCGGAAGCAGACGGCCGTATCGACTCAGGTACTCGTACCGACGGTTTGGTCTGCGGAATCTGGAAAGGAGGAGCGGGAGCACCGGCCTGAATTTGCCGAGCAGGCGCCAAGGCCGCCTCTGCCTGTTGGAGATTGATAGCCAGGTGAACCTCTTCATAAGGTCCCCAGCGCGGCGAGTCTTCCGCCTGGGGTGTACTAGCGCGGACAGGTGCGGCCACCGATAACCGCATACCTTTATGGTCGCGCGGGTCTCGCTCATCATCTCCTCCACCGGTGTCTGTCCTTGTAAATGCGGAATGATCCTTCAGCAGGACAAAGAAGTACGGAATCCGGACAAAGAACTCGCCCTCGGTGCGCTCGCGATGATAGGGCGCGTGTAAATTTGGGATTGAAAAGAATACACGGTCGCGCGGGCCTGCTTCCCCAAAGGCGTTCGCGATGGGCGTGGCGATCAGCTCAAGTTCCTCCGGGGAGAAGACGGGACGAGATGGGGGATCGACAACAAGCCCCACCAGCGTGCCGCTGTACCCGCTGACTCGCAACGCTCCGAGCAGTTGTCGCATCTGCGCGGATGCAAACGGCACAGGATGACTGTTCGCTGTTGCCGGAGAGGTTTGGCCGAGGGAGCGCTCGGGTTGGAGCCCGACTTGAATGCCGCCTTCATTATAGAGAATACGCGGTTGACGCAGGGCCGCGCACCCACTGAAGTCGATCAAGAGGAGGGCTCCTACGAGGCCGCTGAGCAGTGTGGCCGGCAGTGCCATGTTTTACGGCTCTTTCGTGCAGTACGTGTCTTCTTCGAGCGGATAATAGCCTCCGCCGACATTCGGAAAATCCGCAATCTCCCGGCCCTCGGTTCTCCAAATATGAATGCACCGAGCGAGGAGATAGGGTTCGGTTTTCGGCGCCCCATCCACTTCCACGACTTTCGTTCGCTGAATTAGACCCACGGCGATAAAGCGGTTGCCCGGTGACAGAGCTCCCGGATCGATCTTACCCGAGTAGAGCAGGGCGAACTCGAAGCTGTCCGACCGTTTGCCCATTTCCGTCGGGCCATAGGCGGGATGTTCGACAATCGGAAGTTGCATGCCCACGATGAGCGTCCCGCGTTCCATCAGGTCGGCCTGCACAAGTTTTCCGCCGACCTTGATGGTATGGCCAGCGGATGCATTAGGCGCCGACCTCCAGGCCGTGAGATCGAAGTTCTCATCGACGCTCCGCAACACGTCTTTGCTGAATAGGGCAGGGTGACTGCAACCGGTGAACGCCAGACCGAGCGCGATGACGAATGCCGAGCCGATACGAGGCATGATGACCTCCTTGAACGAAGCGCGAACCTGAACGAACGTTACATATACCGGATTTGCCACTGGACGAGAAAGGTATTTTGCGCGAATGGATCGCCGACGCCGGGAGTCGAATCGACGGCATTGCCAGGACCATTACCCTGGTGGTGGCGAAATTCGTAGTTAATTTGCAGCTTCGATTGGATCTTCGGCGGCATGTTCTCGAAATAATACGTCAGCCCTACGATCGTACGGGTGTACAGGTCATTCGAAATTGCCGTATTGGGGTCGAACTGTTCATACATGACCACCGGTTCCCAATTTCGAAAATAGCCGTCAGTAATTAAATATTTCGCGAGCACGTACCATGTCCGACGTTGGACGCCCGGGGCGCCTGAGCCACCGCAGATTGAAGTATTGAGGCATGCGCCATTCGCCCCCCTGCCGACGGTCGTTTGATTGGCTCCGTCATGGCCTTGCCACCATTCGCCTTGAACCATGAACCCCGGGATGAGTTTGGAGGTGTACCGGAAATCGAGTCCGATACGATCGAAGGCGCCCTTGCCTCGACCGTTAATGTTTGTGTTGGCATTATTGCTTTCACCGGCAATCACGGTGGCGCTCACCCACGAGACGTCCGTCACAAGAAAGCGAAGGCGCGAATAGACACTCTTCGGCGCATTGGCTCCGGTGGCATTCGCTTGAAAATTGTTGTTGTTCATGATGCCGGCGACATATTCGACGCGATTGGCGATGCGCCCGCGCACGTCGATGAACAAATCGCGCTCTTGGAGGAAATCGATCGTTCCCGCCGCGCCGGTTGAGTTGCCATTGCCGCTGCCGACCGATGTGAGATACGGGGAACTAATGACGTCTCGCAGCCCCCCCGATGTTTCGGTAAAGATCCCGAACGGCATGCGGAAGATCCCCATCCGGATGAAATTCAAATTCGGCGCCCAGGCGAGAACCGGCCGATAGTCGATATAGGATTCACGGAAAAAGGTAGCGGAAGCGGGTTGTCCCGTCGCGCCGGCCCCCGATACGACCGCCGGCGTCTCTCTGCTTAAACTAATACTTTGGAACTCGAATAAGACGTGCCAGCGCGGCAAGTGCTCGCTCACTTTTCCCCACATGATGAACTCGGAGCGTCGGATCGAAAAATTATCCTGACTCTTACCCTCCGCGACATGGGCATCGTTGTGGGTGTACAGAAATTGCAGTGCATTCAGGCCGATATTGATCTTGTCGGTCAGAATCGGCAGTTGTTCTGTTTTGTTTTTCCACCGCTCCAGCACGTCGATTCGTTTCTCACGGTCGGCTAAGCGGTACTCTTCTTCGGCCTTGATACGTATCCAGTCATCCATCGTAATCGACCCTTTTTCGAGCAAGAGATCCTCCACGGTCGTGCTATCCGGCGTAACAGGTCTTACCGGGAGTGGAGGCCGACTCGGCGGTTTGGGCTCCTGTGGTAGTAGAAGCGGTTGGGTCTCCGGCGCCGAGGGTGTGCGAAGGTCCGCTGTCCATGCCGTCCTGATCCATGCCGTCTCATCGATAACAAGAATCAGCCCACAGAGCAGCACGATGGATGTGGTGACGGACATACCTCTTCTCCTGGTCATTGCGTCTCCCATGGCCATTCAATAATATTGCTTATATGTACAGGAAGGCGATGACAAGGTTATGACGGGCTTGTTACAGGGGCGTTAAAAACGATCATCTGGACGAGGACATCCTCCGATTGTTTGCCTATACGGTCGGCTTTTTCGGCGGCTTCAACCAGGCGTGATACAATCCGCTCTCGGTGGAGGACCAGAATATGGATTGCATTCTCTTTCGCCACGGAATTGCCGTGGAGCCACAAGAATGGGACGGACCGGAAGCGCGACGGCCGTTGACCGCGAAAGGCGCGGAGAAAGTACGAGACGCCGCACGAGGATTAGTACGTTTGGATCTGGCGCCGACCCACATTGCGTCGAGTCCTTTCCTGCGTGCCGGCCAAACGGCTGAAATTCTTCGTGACGTGTTATATGACTCGCTTGGCATCTCTCGATGGACCGAGCTGTTGCCGGACGCTCCGCCGCGCCTCGTGTTCGACCGGCTGGTCAAACTCCCTGTGGGTTCCTGCGTACTCTGTGTCGGTCATGAGCCGCATCTTAGCGCGACGGCCGGCCTCATGATCGCCGGCGGTCCTGTTTCCGGACTTGCGTTCAAGAAGGGCGGGGCCTGTTCCATTCGTTTTGACGGGACGGTGAAGTCCGGAGAAGGCACGCTTCGATGGTGGCTGATGCCGATGCAGCTCAGGGCTTTAGGGGAGAGGTAGGGAATTC
>DATEPO010000389.1:0-2072 GCA_035273145.1 Nitrospiraceae bacterium | reverse complement strand
AGAATGCGGGCGCGGTATGTACTGATGGTTTTGACGCTTAAGGACAATTTATCAGCAATTTCCTTGACGGTTTTTCCCAATGCAATCATACACAGCACTTCATACTCGCGGTCCGAGAGGGTTTCGTGCAGCGGTTTCCCGGAATCGGACTCCAAATCAAACGCTAACTTCTCTGCCAGCGAGGGGCTCACATACTTTCCGCCGGTCACGACCTTTCGAATAGCGGCCACGAGTTGATCCGGGGCGCTGTCTTTGGTCAAGTACCCATACGCTCCGGCCTTCAACACCCGGACGGCATATTGATCTTCCGGATGCACGCTCAGCACCAAAACGGGAAGAGTCGGGCGTTCCCGCTTGATGTGCATCAGCGTATCCAACCCGCTGCGGCCAGGCATCGCAATATCGAGCACCACGACGTCGACGTTATTGGACCGAATTTTGTCCAACACCTCCTGCCCGTTCGTGGCCTGGGCCGAGACAATGATGTCCGGAGTCTCCGACAAAATTTGCTTGAGCCCTTCCAAGACGACGGCATGGTCATCCGCAATCAACACTTTTATCATAGTCCGCTCCGTCAACATGATGTCACTGTGATGAGTGTACACTCAACGTGGTGAGTCTCAGCGCAATCGATTCACGGAAAATCCAGATACGGCCATCATATCGATCGCCGTCTTTTCGCGGTTTCGATAATCGT
The DNA here is from genome assembly GCA_035273145.1 of Nitrospiraceae bacterium. Classification (GTDB taxonomy): domain Bacteria; phylum Nitrospirota; class Nitrospiria; order Nitrospirales; family Nitrospiraceae; genus JAICXS01. Next base: position 1,375 of record DATEPO010000389.1, on the reverse strand, counting down.
TCCACCATTCGACCATCCTGCAATTCCAGAATGTCGTAGCTCTCCGCGTCCGGTTCACCGCCCAATTCGCTCATCGTTCTGAGCAACACATCGGGAGTCTTCAGTTGGCGCATCATCCAACCCATGATCTCTTCCGTGAGCCTGGACTCGGTGACGGCGTCCGGCATATTCCACATCGAGATTAGGCGCTGATTGAAATTCACGAGATTGCCCTCTCCGTCCACCACGAGAATACCGTCCGCAGTCGATTCTAATACCGTATCGATGATTCCCAACAGCCGCTGAAGATCGGCTTCGCCGGATGCCTGCTGAATCACCGCTTGGAGCAGATCGACCATCGAACGTAGTCCCTGTTGTTCAGGCTCCGACCAGATTCGTTCGGTGAAACAGTGATCGAACTCGACGAAGCCCCACCATTCACCGCGAATGTAAAGCGGGACGACGAACACAGTATGGATGCCGCAGGACATCAACGCCGTCGCTTCAGCAGGGGGAAATGTCGCCACGGCCCCGCTGATGACCTGTCCCTGCGCAAGCATGTGCTCCCATCGCGAGAACCCTTTCGCTCGAAGGGACCAACTGAACCATTGAGACCATTCCGTCCGCGCCACTTCCCCCAATCCAATCCATTCATAACGCCGGCTGGCCCAAAGTTCGCCGTCTTCCCGGTGGTTTTTAAAGAGGCTTACTCGATTGACCTCGGCAACCCTTACCCATCGCCTGAGTTCTTCCCACTGCCTAGGATCGAACGCCACCTTTTCAGGCAAAGATTGAAGCGCCTCGGTCTGCGGCGGCTCAGCTTTGTGAAGCGAAGGACGCTGCCCCGTATCTTGACCGGCATGCCGAACAGGCCGTCTCACACCCGTGGAAGCGGCCGAGGCAGCTCCCGCCATCACGGACCTCGACGCCTCCGCCTTAGACGCCGTTCGTAATCGACTGATGATCCACAGCAAGACGGCCATGAAGACGAGGAGGCCTATTCCACCCCAGATCATCATGGTTTCCACGAGGCGATGGAAGGGCATCAAAATCGCTTCGCGATCCATACGGGCGAAGACGGTCCATTGCCATCCCGGAACTTGGCCGTATCGACTGACCGGCGCATAGCCGGTCACGACGGGAAGCTTCCGTTCGGGATGCAGTTCTTCACGATAGCCGGATTTCACGAAGGCGCTCAGCGCAGTTGCGCTCATTCGTGTACGGCGTTCTTCGGCGGGCTCGTGTTGGGCCGAATCGTAAAGCACCAGACCGCCATCCCCATCGCCGCCGGCGACAAGCATATAATCCGGTCTTGGAGTCGATACCCGCAGCCCCGTGGACCGTCTGGCTCCGTCTAAGATAAACTCCATGCTCTGCAGACCCACTTGCAAGACGA
>DATEPO010000388.1:0-12517 GCA_035273145.1 Nitrospiraceae bacterium | reverse complement strand
GTGATGCCATTCGGATGGCGGCGCAGTCGGCGCAATCCGGAGAGGTCGTGCTGTTGTCGCCGGCTTGCGCCAGCTTCGACATGTTCGCCGATTATCAGGACCGAGGACGCCAGTTCAAGGCATTGGTCAATGGATTGGACTGAAACAGAGCTGGGTCGGCTGGGCTGGTCCCCGTGCTCGCAATGGTATCAACGCGCGCAGTAGGGAGCACCCCAACCGCCCCTTAATTCATGCAGGACCGTGTGTGGGCGCCCACAGGATGTTGAAAGGGCATGGGACGAAAAAGCAGCGAGGCAGGCACCTTAGCGCTTCCCTGGTCGTTCAGCAGGGAACGATCGGGCATGCGACCGGGCGCCGACGGCACGGTTCTGATCATTACTGTGGTGCTGGCATTGATTGGTTTAGTCATGGTGTTCAGCGCAAGCGGGGTCGTGGCCGGCAATCGGTTTCACGATGCCATCTATTTTCTCAAGCGGCAGGTGGCCTGGCTGTTCTTCGGGTGTACTCTTTTGCAGATCGCCTCCCGGATGGATTATCTCATCTGGAAAAAATTAGCCGTGCCCATTCTGATCATGACGGCCGTCCTGCTGATCCTTGTGTTGATTCCATCGATTGGTGTGGCGGCCAAAGGCGCGCGGCGATGGCTCAAAGTGGGGCCGATTTCACTCCAGCCCGCCGAGATGGTGAAACTGGTCGTGGTCCTGTATGTCGCCGCCTATTTGACCCACAAGGGGGATCGGCTGAAAGAATTCAAACGCGGCTTTCTTCCGCCATTCGTCATCGTGGGAGGGCTGAGCGTGCTGGTGCTTTTACAGCCGGACCTGGGTACGGTCGTGGTCATCGGAATGGTGACCCTCGGCTTGTTATTTTTGGCCGGCGCTCGGCTCCTGCACTTGTCGGGGCTGATTCCTCTGCTCGTGTTGGCAGTCGGACTCATGATTTGGAAGTCGCCCTATCGTCTGCAGCGCCTGTTGACCTTTCTCGATCCCATGAAAGACCCGACTGGAGCAGGTTTTCAGGTCAACCAATCCTTTCTCGCATTCGGAAGCGGGGGACCGTTCGGGGTGGGGCTGGGCGCCGGCAAACAAAAGCTCTTTTTTCTTCCGGAGGCGCATACTGATTTTGTGCTGGCACTCGTTGGAGAAGAATTGGGATTGGTGGGGACGGCGGCGATCATGCTGCTGTTCGCGGTATTGATCATGAAGGGCTTTCACATTGCCGGACGAGCCCAAGATCCCTTTGGCCGCCATCTGGCGTATGGGATTACCTTGCTGATCGGCGCGCAGGCCTTGATCAATGCCGGCGTGGCGACGGGTCTCCTGCCGACCAAGGGATTGACCCTTCCGTTAGTCAGCTATGGAGGATCGTCCCTGTTGATCAATCTGTTGGCGATCGGGATGTTGTTGAGCATTTCACGAGACCGGCAACGGGGCCGGCACATGAGCGACTATGGCGGTCGAGCTGCAAACCGATGACGATCCTCATTGCCGCCGGCGGCACCGGGGGACACCTCTACCCCGGCGTGGCGCTGGCCAGGGAATTTCTCAGGACGGATCCGTCCGCGACGATTCGGTTCGTGGGGACGAGGCGTGGAATCGAAGGAAAGGTGTTGCCGCACGAGGGCTTTGCGTTGGATTACATTACGGCATTGCCGCTGATGGGGCTGAGTGTTCGGCAGCGGCTGGCCGCGCTACTGTCGCTCCCCTTGGGCCTCTGGCAGTCGGTGCGCCTGTTGCGCCGCTGTCGTGCCGACCTCGTGTTGGCTATCGGCGGGTATACCACTCCACCGGTTGTCCTGGCGGCGTGTCTGTTGCGGATTCCTCGCGCCATTGTAGAGCCGAACGCCTATCCAGGCATGGCGAACAAAATGCTCGCGCCGTTTGCGAAACGGGTCTTTGTCGCCTTCGACGCGGCGGCTCGTTTTTTCAAGCCATCGAAAGTCCGGGCGTTCGGTGCGCCGATCCGGCGGGAGTTCTTCGAATCCCTGGCGCGAATACCATCAGGAGACGGACACAAGGACCGGAAAACCTTGCTGGTGTTTGGGGGCAGCGGCGGCGCACATGCGATCAATGTCGCCATGATGGAGGCGCTGCCGATGCTGTTCAGAGATGCCGGCGTCCGCACGCAACTATCGGTCATTCATCAGACCGGACCGCATGATTTCAAGCGTGTCAAAGGATGCTATGAATCGGCAGGGATCAAGGTCGACGTGAAGCCGTTTCTCTTCGATATGCCGACAACCCTTCGCGCGGCCGATTTGGTGGTCTGCCGGTCCGGCGCCATGACGTTGGCCGAGTTGACGGTCTGCGGGAAACCGTCTGTCCTGATTCCGTTTCCGAGCGCGATCTATCAACATCAAGCCCACAACGCCGACGTGCTGAAGAGGGCGGGGGCCGCGCTGGTGATTCCGCAAGTGGAACTCACGGGGGAGAAATTAGCAGACGTGATCGGCTCGCTCTTTCGTGAGCCGCATCGACTCGTCCAAATGAGCGAACGAAGCCGCGCCTTAGGACGGACTGATTCGGCCCAAGCGATCGTTCGGGAGTGTGTACAACTCATAAAAGGAAAGGCAAGGGGCTAGAGGTCCACAGGAGGCAAGGGAACACCGGTTCCCTTGTGCCTCTAGTCCCAAGCCGACCGATGTTCAGAAAAATTCAACATATTCATCTGGTAGGCATCGGCGGGTCCGGGATGAGCGGCATCGCCGAAGTGCTGTTGACGCTCGGCTATAAGGTGACGGGATCGGATCTGAACTATTCGGATACCGTCCGTCGCCTTGAAGAGCTCGGCGGGAAAATCTTCATCGGCCATCACGAGTCCAATGTCGGGGAAGCGCAGGTCGTGGTGATTTCCTCGGCGGTGTCGCCGAGGAATCCCGAAGTGATCACAGCCCGGGCAAAGTCGATCCCCGTCATTCCCCGTGCCGAGATGCTTGCGGAATTGATGCGCCTCAAGTATGGAGTGGCGATTGCCGGCGCACATGGCAAAACGACCACCACCTCGATGGTCGCCACCGTCCTGGCCCAGGCCGGCCTCGACCCCACCATGGTGATCGGGGGCAAGGTCAATGCACTCGGCAGTCATGCCCGATTGGGGCGCGGCGATCTCCTTGTCGCAGAAGCCGATGAAAGCGACGGATCCTTTCTGAAACTCTCGCCCTCCATCGTCGCGGTGACCAACCTCGATCGCGAGCATCTTGACCACTACGGCACGATGGAGCGGGTACAGGACAGTTTTGTGGAATTCATCAACCGCGTGCCTTTTTATGGATTGGCCGTGCTGTGCGCCGATGATGAGCGCCTTCAGGCCTTGCTGCCTCGCGTCGTGAAGCGCTATCAGACCTATGGTTTGAAAGAACAGGGTGGCCGTCTATCGCCTGACTTTTTCGCCGTCGACATTATGGTGAAACAAGGAGAGTCGGAGTTTCGCGTCCGCTTCAGAGATCGGAACTTGGGGCCATTTCGTTTATCTGTCCCCGGAATTCACAACGTGTCAAACGCGCTCGTCGCGATCGCGATCGCGCTGGAATTGGACGTCGCCACGGATTTGATTCGCAAAGGGTTGGCCGCCTTTACCGGTGTGGAGCGACGCTTTCAGCAGCGGGGAGAGAAGAACGGCATCATGGTGGTGGACGATTACGGCCATCATCCGACCGAGATCCGCGCGACGTTGGCTGCCGCCAAACAAGGCTGGAACCGACGGCTTGTAATCCTCTTTCAGCCCCATCGGTACACGCGGACGCGGGATCTGCTCGAAGAGTTTACCCATGCGTTCGACCAAGCCGATGTCCTGTTCGTGACCGACGTATATCCGGCGGGCGAGGCGGAAATCCCCGGCGTGACGGGTGAAACACTGGCGAACGCCATTCGGGCCGCCGGTCATCCTTCCGTCACCTGGGCGGGACGGAAGAACCAATTGGCTGAGCGAGTCGGCCCCTTGCTGCAATCCGGCGATATGGTGATCACCTTGGGCGCGGGAGATATTTGGAAAGTGGGCCCTGAGTTGTTGGAGCGATTGTAATGGAGGGCGGCGTCATGCCGAGCCGTGTCCCAGCTGTGCGATCCCGACCCGTCACCACACGAGCACCCAAGACGACTGGCCGTACGCTTCGGGCGGTGACGGCAGGCCTTCGAGGTGAGGTTCACTTCAATGCCTCTCTAAAAGAATGGACGTCGTTCCGGATCGGCGGGCCTGCGGATATCCTCGCCGTACCCCATGATGTGGATGATCTGTGCCGGCTCCTTCGTCAGGCGCGAGCGTCCAAGATACCGCTGTTCGTCATTGGCGGGACGAATGTGTTGATTCGCGATGGCGGCATTCGGGGTATCGTTGTGAGCCTGTCAAAACTGAAAGCGATCGTGGACGAGTCCGATTCGGTGGTCTATGCCGAAGGCGGTGTCACCATGCCGGTCCTCCTGCAACACAGCATCAGCCGTTCACTGAGCGGGCTGGAGTGGGCGGCCGGCATTCCGGGGACGGTCGCCGGATGCGTCGTCATGAATGCGGGCACCCGTCTTGGAGAGATGAAGGACGCCGTCAAGGCGGTGCGTATCGTGTCCCTATCCGGAACGCTCAAAGATGTGCCCGCATCAGCCATTCCCTTTAGCTATCGGCGGGCACGCATGCCGCGTGGCATCGTGGCCGGCGTGTGGCTCCAGCTCACACCGGGAGTGAAAGACAAGATTCAGACCATCGTGAAGGACTACCTTCGGTATCGCAAAGACACGCAACCGTTGACCCTTCCCAATGCCGGGTGCGCCTTCAAAAACCCACAACCGGACGCCGCCGGGCAGCTTATCGAGGCGGCCGGCCTCAAAGGATTTCGTATCGGTGATGCACAGGTATCGGAGAAGCACGCGAACTTTATTGTGAATCGTGGAGACGCATCCGCTGACGATGTCCTGGAATTGATCGCACAGGTACGTCGAACGGTTGAGGAAAAGACCGGTGTGAAATTACAGCTTGAATTAAAAGTCGTGGGCGAGCCATGAAACGAAAGACGGCGGCCACGTCTGCGCGATCCGGTCCACTGACCGACGTGCGGATTGGTGTGCTGATGGGCGGGCAATCGGCCGAGCGAGAGATTTCGCTTCGCACGGGACAGGCCGTCCACCAGGCGCTCTTGCGCCGTGGGTACGATTCGGTTGCCATCGACGTCGATCGATCGATCGTCGAACAATTGCGTGACTACAAAATCGAGATGACGTTCGTCGCGCTTCACGGCCCAGGTGGGGAAGACGGAAGTATGCAGGGGTTGCTGGAGACATTGGGCATCCCGTATACCGGATCGGGCGTACGGGCCAGTGCCATTGCCATGCACAAGGCGGTGACCAAAACGCTGCTGGCCGCCTCAGGCATTCCCGTTCCACGCGGCATCGTGGTCCATGTTCGGGGAAAAATTCCCAAGACTATTCCGGCTGCCCTTCGATTGCCGGTGGTCGTGAAACCGGCGGCGCAAGGATCGACGATCGGCATTACGATTGTACGAGCATCATCGGAATGGGCCGTGGCGCTACGTCGAGCACACAAGCATGACGAAGAAGCCGTCGTGGAGCCCTATATCCCCGGCCGAGAAGTCACCGTCTCGGTACTGTCAGGTGAAGTCCTGCCGGCGGTTGAGATTGTCGCGCCGGGGGGATTCTACGATTATGCCGCCAAATATCAAAAGGGCCATACCCAGTATCTCTGCCCCGCGCCGTTGTCCGCCAATATCCTCCGGCAGTTGAACGATGCGGCCTTGCAGACCTATCGGATGATCGGATGCGAGGGGGCCGCGCGCGTGGACTTCCGTCTGACGCCGCGCGGGAGGCCGTTCGTGCTCGAGATCAACACCACGCCGGGCATGACCGAGACCAGTCTTCTGCCAATGGCCGCGGCGAAGGCAGGGTTAGACTACGACACGCTGACGGAGCGAATTCTGGAGTCGGCGATCGCACGAGCCGCAACCTTGAAGCGGGTGTCGATGTGAAACTCTGGCGCGTACGCCATCGATCGGCTCGACGAAAACAAGGGCCGCGCCCCAATCTGTCCAGGGGGCCTTCCCGCAGTCCTCGACGCCGGTGGCGATGGCCTCGTCCGCTCGGAAAGTTCATGATGTACTTTCTGCTGGCCGCGGTGGCGGTAGGGGCTGCGATCCTCGGTTACCGGACGGCCGCACCATTAGTGACTACTTGGTTGGCGGTCAAGGACGTGATGGTCTCCGGTCATAATCAGGTGCCGCGCGTGGAAGTGTTGAACTATTTGAAATTGGATCCGCATGCGACGCTGCTCTCTGTGAATCCCAGGCGTCTTGCGATGCGCTTGGAAGCCCATCCCTGGATCAAACGCGCCGATGTCAAACGCGTGCTGCCGAACGCGCTCGATGTCCACATCATCGAACGCCAGGCCGCCGCCGTGTTGCGATCTTCGGCCATGACTCTGTTGCTCGATGAGGAAGGGCACCCCTTGTCGGTGCTGTCCGAGAGTACAGAACCGGGATTGCCGATTCTCGTGGGATTGAATCCCAAGCGCCTCATGAGCGGAGAGCGGGAGGTGATCAAGGCCGCTCGACGCGGTATCGAGGTGGCCGGGATGCTGGCGCGCACGTTCGATGGCCGTCCGGAGGTCGATGTCGCGAACGGAGAAAATGTCGTCGCGTACGTCCAGGGACTGCGCCTGCAATTCGGCGGAGCCTCCTTTGAAGAGAAATGGGAGTTGTATCGGAAGCTCGAATCACATGTGACGGGTAATCCGAGTAATCCGAACAACCTGAGCAGTTTCAACCACCTCAATCATGGTCGAGCCGACGGCCGAAGCGATATCGATCTTCGCTATCCAGGGAAAGTAATCGTGCGGGAAAGGGGGTAAGCGGGTGGCCAAACGAGATCATATCGTGGTGGGGCTGGATATCGGGACGACGAAAATCTGCGCCATCGTGGCCGAGGTCACGGAAGAAGGCGCGATCAATATCATTGGAGTCGGGTCCAGTCTCTCCCGCGGTTTGCGAAAGGGCGTGGTCGTCAATATCGAAAGTACCGTCGAGTCGATCAAGAAGGCCATTGAAGAAGCCGAGTTGATGGCGGCGGTCCAGATCAATTCGGTGTATACGGGCATTGCGGGCAGCCATATCTCCGGCGAGAATTCCCGAGGGGTAATCGCGCTGAAGAAGCAGGAAGTCACACGCTCGGATGTCGAACGCGCCATCGAAACTGCTCGCACGGTGGCGGTTCTGCCCCATGATCGGCGGGTTTTGCATGTGCTGCCGCGCGAATTCATGGTTGATGATCAAGACGGGATTCGAGAACCGCTGGGCATGTCCGGGACCCGCCTTGAGGTGGATGTTCACATTATCACCGGCGCCGTGACCTCCGCACAGAACCTGATCAAGAGTGTCAACAGGGCCGGTCTTGACGTGGTGGATATCATCTTGCAGCCGCTGGCGTCGAGCGAAGCGGTCTTGAGTCCTGAAGAGCGCGAGCTGGGCGTGGCGATGGTGGACCTCGGCGGAGGCACGACTGATCTGGCCATCTTCGTGGAGGGCAGTATTCGCCATACAGCCGTCTTGCCGATCGGGGGACAACATTTGAGCACCGACCTCGCCATCGGCTTGCGTACGCCGCAGGCCGAGGCGGAAAAATTGAAAGTTCGACATGGGGTTGCGCTCGTCGAAATGGTGAAGGAGCACGAATTCGTGGAAGTGCCCAGCGTGGGAGATCGGCCGCCAAGAACTGTGGCCCGCAAAATGGTGGCGGAAATTATTCAGCCGCGCGTTGAGGAAATGTTCGACCTGATGCGCCGTGAGATTGTACGGGCTGGTTATGAAAGCATGTTAGCGGCCGGTGTGGTGATTACCGGCGGAACGTCCATGCTGGAAGGGATGCCCGATGCGGCCGAACGGATCTTGGATCTCCCCGTTCGACGCGGCGTCCCATCCGGGGTCGGCGGCTTGCGTGACATCGTCAGTAGCCCCATGTATGCCACCGGAGTGGGATTGATTCTCCATGCGTGCCATCACTCGGAAACGTTAGAAACAGTGGGAACGCGGGGCGGAAAACGGTTTGGACGGGTCTTCGATCGCATGCGTGGGTGGATGCTGGAGTTCTTCTGAGGAAGCGTTCAGCTCTCGACGCCCGGCAGTCAGCCTAGAAAAAGCCCAAAGAAGGATAGTGCTCGATAATCAGAACCAGGATCAGATCATTTAAAGCTGCGAGCTGACAGCTGAACGCTCACGGCTTTTGCTCACCGAAAGGAGGGACCGGATGTTCTCATTTCAAGACGACGATACCATGCCGATCCGTATTAAAGTGATCGGAGTCGGGGGAGCCGGATGTAATGCGGTCAATACGATGATCGGCTCGGGACTCAGCCGTGTCGAGTTCATCGCCGCCAATACAGACGTGCAGGCACTGGGGCGGTCGTTGGCCGCGTTCAAAGTGCAATTGGGTCCTGAGCGGACTCGCGGCCTTGGCGCAGGGGCGAAGCCGGAAGTCGGCAAGGAAGCGGCCGTAGAAAGTAAAGATCGACTGCGCGATGCGCTGGAAGGCTCGGAGATGATCTTCGTCACAGCCGGTATGGGCGGAGGCACGGGAACCGGCGCAGCCCCCGTCGTGGCCAGTATTGCACGAGAGCTGGGCGCGTTGACGGTCGGCGTGGTTACGAAGCCGTTTCAGTATGAAGGGAAGCGGCGGTGGGCGCACGCGGAAGAGGGACTTCAGGAATTGCGGAAAAATGTCGATACGTTGCTCGTGATTCCCAATCAACGACTGCTTGGACTCGTCGATAAATCGACCCCGCTGCTGGACGCGTTCAAAGTCGCCGATGATGTCTTGCGGCAGGCCATTCAAGGCATTGCCGATATCATTACAACGACCGGCCATGTGAATGTCGATTTCGCCGATGTGCGAACCGTTATGACCTATACGGGACGAGCGGTGATGGGGATGGGAATCTCGCGCGGGCCGAATCGGGCACTCGAGGCGGCGCAAAAATCCATTTCCAGTCCATTGCTGGAGGAGGGCAATGTGCAAGGGGCGCGCGGCGTCTTATTGAATATCACCGGCGGTCCGAGTCTCTCGCTGCACGAAGTCGATGAAGCCTCCTCCATTATCAAGGAGGTGGCCGATCCGGATGCGAACATCATTGTCGGTCAGGTCATTAATCCGGACTTGAGCGACGAGTTGATTATTACGGTGGTCGCTACAGGGTTTGATCGAGATGAGTCGCCGTATATCGCTCCTGCTATCGAGTCTCCGAAGGCCAAGCCGGTTCGGATCCCACAGCCGGCCCTCGCGTCCGCACGTCTTGCCGCAGCCGACGTTCCGCTTCAAAACTTAGAGCGACCTGCGTTCCTTCGCCGCATGAATGGACAAACGGAAGCGCAGGAACGGTTGGGGCTCGCACTTGATGATGAATGGGATGTGCCGACGTTCTTACGAAAACAAGCAGACTAGGGTAAGCCTTGAGGGCTGAGGGCTGAGGGCTGAGGGCTGAGCCATGAAGCGCGGTCCTGAAAAGATCTGTATCGATGTCGCATCAGACAGAACAACGCACCGCAACGGGCGCCCTTTCGATTGCGGAGTTTGAGGCGGGGCATCAGGTTCGCCATTTTTTCGGGACCCGGGGCCGGCCCGCGAATGTCCAGGCGCCATTCAGTGAGACTGCAGTGCCTCGGCGGGAAGCATTGCGTGCCCCGCTTGCTGTTGTCTCCGTGAAGCAGGTGCATGGAACGGATGCTCTGCTGGTGGACCGGCCGATTGAAGCCGGGACGAAGGTTGTCGGAGAGTGGGATGCCGTCATCACGAATCAACTCGGCGTCCTGGTCACCGTGAGAACAGCCGACTGCGTGCCGATTCTGCTGCACGATCCGATTCAGCATGTCGTGGCGGCAATCCATTCGGGATGGCGTGGAAGCGTGGCCGGGATTGTTCCTAAAACCCTTCTGAGAATGCAGCAGGAATTTGGATCGCAACCGGACTCCATTCGCGTGGCGATCGGGCCGTCGGCCGGATCGTGTTGCTATGAAGTCGATGATGCCGTTCTGAGGCCTCTTCAATCGTACTCTTTTTGGAAATCCGTCGTTCGCGACACGGTCGAGGGCCATGCGCTGCTGGATCTTCGAGAATTCGTGCGGCGCCAAACTCATGCAGCCGGTGTGCCCGAGCACAATATGTGGGCGGTACACCACTGCACGATCTGTGAGCCGGACCTCTTTTTTTCGTACCGCCGGGAAGGCGTGGTAAAAGAGACCATGACGAGCGGCATCATGTTGTCCGCCCATCGTTGAGGCCGTCGAGCTGATTTTAGAAGGGGCAATTGAATAGGGCTCAGCCGACCCGCTGACACAGGCTCAGGCTTCCTGTACAATGACGACGTTTCTTAATCCGGTGTGAACTCGATCAGGATGGAAGTGGGTGGACAATCTCTCGGGCTCGGACGTCATCTCCGGGCATGTCGCACGTATTCGACAACGTATTCAAGCGGCAGCCGCTCGAACCGGACGAGATCCGGACAGGATTCGACTCATTGCTGCGACGAAAACCGTGCCGGTGGCTCGAATCCGAGAGGCTGTCGATGCAGGCGTGATCCACCTCGGCGAGAGCAAGCTGCAGGAGGCGCTGCCGAAACTCGACGCATTGGCCGTCCGAACGGACCTGACATGGCATTTCATCGGGCAGTTGCAGCGACGTAAAGTCAAAGCGGTCATCGGCCGATTCCAGCTTATTCACTCGGTGGACAGTCTTGAACAGGCGCAAGAGATCAATCGCCGTGCCGAAGAACAAGGCCTGTGTCAAGCTGTGCTGCTTGAAGTGAACATCGGTGAAGAGCCGAGTAAGACCGGGTTTTCCGCATCCGAATTGGTCCATGCCGTCGACGTGCTGCATGCGATGCCGAACCTTGCAGTCAAAGGGCTGATGGCGATTCCGCCGCCGACGGACACGCCGGAATCCGCTCGACCGTACTTTCGTGCCGTTCGTGATCTTGCCGATTCTGTGAAGCACACAATCCGTCATCGTATTCGAATGGATGAGCTCTCGATGGGCATGTCGCACGATTTTGAGATTGCCGTTGAAGAAGGCGCAACCTATGTCCGGATCGGCACTGCGATCTTTGGAGAGCGACCTGCAAAGGTCGGCAAGTGACTCCTATGGTGCCTCACAAGATCGCCTGTCTTGGCGCCGGCCAAATGGCCGAGGCATTGCTCGGAGGACTGCTGGCCGCTAAGATTGCCGAGCCATCGGATCTGTGGGCGACTGACCCAAGTGCATCACGACAGGATCTCCTCAAGCAGCGCTTCGGCATTCGGGTGGGCTCCGACAACCAGGCGGCGGCGGAATGGGCAGACATCGTTCTGCTGGCCGTGAAGCCTCAAGTGCTGGGATTCGTGTTACATGATGTCTCCTCGTCTCTGTCCGGACGGTTGATCATCTCCGTTGCCGCAGGCATCCCGATCCGCTACGTGGCTGACCGGGTTCCCGCTGGAGCGCGCATCGTCCGCGTCATGCCGAATGCGCCGGCGATGGTGCGAGAGGGGATGTCGGTATTGGCATTCGGTCCGACCGTGACGGACACCGACAAAACAGACGTGCGCAGGATGTTCGAGTCTGTGGGACGTGTGGCCCTGGTCGATGAACTGTTGATGGATGCGGTGACCGGCTTGAGTGGAAGCGGACCGGCGTATATCTTTATGGCCATTGAGGCATTGGCCGACGGCGGTGTGAAAATGGGCCTTTCGAGAGCGACCGCTGAACTGTTGGCAGCACAAACCGCCGTCGGGGCGGCCCGCACCGTACTTGAGACAGGAGAGCATCCGGGCCGATTGAAAGATCGGGTCGCGTCTCCGGGGGGCACGACGATCGCCGGCCTGCATCAATTGGAGCAAGGCTCGTTCAGGGCCAGCCTCATCGCTGCTGTCCGTGCGGCGGCTGAGCGAGCGCGAGCATTGGGACAACCGGAACGATGATCCATCGAGCGGTGTAGGAGAAGCATAGGATGTTCGTCGCGGGGAACGTATTACAAGCCATCGCAGTCATCGTGGATTATGTGCTCTGGCTCTATATGTGGGTCATCATTGCACGGGCGCTGATTTCCTGGGTCAATCCCGATCCGTGGAATCCCATCGTCCAGTTTCTCCAGCGGGTGACCGAGCCTGTGCTCCATCCTATTCGGCGCAGGATAGGCTTTGCGATGGGAATTGATTTATCACCAATCATTGTCATTCTTGTCATCCTTTTTCTTCGCGAAGCTTTGGTGAAGTCGCTCTACGATCTTGCTATACGCATGCACTGACCGAACAGAGAGGTACCAATGAGACTCACGCCGCTCGATATTCAACAAATGGTCTTTAAAGTTCGGATGCGAGGGTACGATAAGAACGAGGTCAAACAGTTTCTCGAAGATCTCGCGCAGACAGTTGAATCGTTGAATCATGAAAACGGGGTGCTCCGCGAAAAACTCGTCGCCACCGAAGAGCAGCTTGTCGCGCTGAAGAAAGCAGAAACGACGTTGACGCATACGTTGATCTCGACGCAGGCCATGGCCG
>DATEPO010000387.1:0-6383 GCA_035273145.1 Nitrospiraceae bacterium | reverse complement strand
CTCCGCACGCTGAATGAGTTGAGGGACTGTGGGGACCACTCCGACGAGACTGGCCGCACCTCGCAGGATACCGATATCGGTAGCCGGAAAGGCATCGGGGTCACGCAGCGCTCGCAGGGCAATGTATTGAGCCGTCCAGGGTCCGATGCCTCGGATCTCGCGCAGTCGAGCGATGCTCTCTTCAATCGAACGCGGCGGCTCGAAGAGGCGTGGATTCGCGGCGGCCGCCTGGGCTAGCGCTTTCAAAGTCACCCTTCGCGACTTCGGCATACCGATGCGGCTGAGATCGGCCGTTGCGACACACTGCGCAGAAGGAAACGTGCGAGCGAGTCGTGTATCGGCATGGTCGACCGGTTCGCCGCACAAGAGGACCAGTTTGTTCCCTAGCTGACGGGCGGCTTCGATGCTGATCTGTTGCCCCAGCACCGCACGGACGGCGAGTTCAAATCCATCCCAGCATCCCGGTGTGCGAAGTCCCGGCAGGGCGGCAATCAACGGCGCGAGCGTTGTATCTTTCGCCAGATGCGCACTGATCGTATTGACGTCGGCGTTTACGTCGAATAAATGACGGACACGTGTGATGATGGCGTGAAGTGCGCGCACGCACGGGAACTGAATGGTCGCGATGAGTGCGTTGCGGTCCGGCGCATGCGCGACGGCAACGTGGCCCTGCCCATTCTCGTGCGAAACCGTCCGCCGATAGACGCTCTGTTCAACGAATTCCATGCCGTCGATGGCGCGCGCGCTGAGATAGGCCAGCATCGCCCCCCAGTCATACGGAGGCCGATAGGATATGTGCAACACGACGGGAGCCGCGCCAGATGAATGTGACGAATGTGATGTCGGGCGCGAGTTGCGGCGCCGCAGCTCGCTGGGCGGCCTGTGATAGAGCAAGCGGAAGGTATCATTGAATCGACGTAAGCTACCGAAACCTGCGGCCATCGCCACCTCTGCCATCGAGAGCGGCGTGTCATGAAGCAACTGTTTGGCAAAGAGCACACGCCGCGTTTGTGCGATCGCGATCGGCGAGGCGCCAAGGTGTTCTTCAAAGAGCCGGCGCAATTGACGTGCTCCCATCCCGACGCGCGTCGCGAGGGCTTCCACATTCCCGTCCTCCCGATCGAGAAAGCCCTCGGCGATCAGTGCCAATGCGCGAGAGACGCTATTGGAGGTCCCGCGCCAACACGCCGTTTCCGGCGAGATCTCGGGACGGCAGCGAAGGCAGGCACGAAAGCCGGCCTCCTGAGCGGCAGCGGCGGTCGGGAAGAATCGGCAATTCTCACGCTTGGGCGTCCGAGCCGGACAAATGGGACGGCAGTAGATCCCGGTCGAGGTGACGGCGACGAACAGGCGGCCATCAAAGCGCCGGTCGCGTGTCTGGAGTGCGCGATAACAAATATCTGTGTCGAGCTGTTCCATACGCTCCACTATGCCTTATCCGAGAGCCGCAATTCTCGCCATTTTCGGACGTGACCAGGCAAGACCTGATTCGCTTAACAAATGGAAGGGGACTAATGCCAAATGTCACTAGACCAATGTCCGATTGCTCTTAGCACCCGATGCGGATATCTTGCGACTCCGTTAGGTCGTAAGGAGCTTTAATTATGATACCTTCGTTAAACCGCGGACCACTTCAGTCTAAGCTGAAGGTCGATACAACACTCTCACCGACGGTGCAACATGAACAATTCAACATGCTGAAAGGCCGCATGGCGGCGTTTGTTGGATCGCGTGTCAATCCAGGCGCACTGGAGCGAGATCATCAAGCCCTCACGATTCCAAGAGACATCATGCTCGAATCGGCTCGCGTCGGCATTTTGTCTGCCTCCTTTCCAACCCATCTAGGCGGTGCCGGGCTCGATCCACTGACTTACGGTCTTTTTCTCGAAGAGCTTGGTCGCGTCAGCGAGGATTTTTCGTTCGTCATGCTGGCCTCGCTCTTCCCCGCCGTTTCCAACACGATCCTGGAAACGGCTGATGCCTCGATGATCGATCGCTATATTCGTCCGGCCGTCCAGGGCGAATGTTTCGCTTCCTTTGCCTACACCGAGGGAGCCGATCCCTTTTCATTCCGAACGGGCTGTGTGAAGGATCGTGATGAGTACGTGATTAATGGCGAAAAATATTATGTCATGGGAGGCATGCTCGCCGATATTTTCATGGTCTACGTTCGAGATCAGAACAATGATCTGCTGCCGTTTATTATTGAACGTCAAGATCCCGGGGTCGATGTCATCCCGCTTACCAACATGAGTGGTCTTAGGGCCGTCGGGCTCGCGAAACTCATGCTGAAATCCGTTCGTATTCCGGAGAGCCGGTTAGTCGTCTCGTCGGATGGGCTCAGCCACGTTCAGCGGTTTCTCAATCTCCGCCGCATCTCGGCGATGTGCGGACTCGTCGGTCGCATGCACGCCATCTTGGACGATCTTACGGGCAACCTGAACTCGACAATCCGCTACGGGGAGCCAGTGAGTGTGATGCCGAATGTTCAAGCCGTACTCGGCAAAATGTATGTGTCGATCGAAACGAGCCGCTCCATGTTGTACCGTTCGCTCCATCGTGTGCACCGCAACGACTTCGATCCCCATTGGGATCCCATCCTTGCCGCGACGAAGTATTGGATCGTCGATCAGGCGAATCAGTTGATGTTGAATGTGTACCGGCTGGCAGGGGGAAAGGGCTACATTCATGATCAACATTACGGCCGCTTTCAACGGGATTTTGCCGGGCTGATTCCTACCGTTGGAGCGCAGGATGTCCTGGAAGTGGATCTTGGCGTATGGGCTTCCCATGATACTGAAGCGAGAACAACTGAAACGCGAATAAAGGAGAACGAGCCATGCTTATCCGGCTATCGGGACCGCTCTTGCGTTTTATGAAGTATCAGAAGGAACATGATATCGATGAGGCCAAGACCGTCCAGGGAGCGCTTCGTCTTCTCACCGACAGATATCCCAATCTCAAGTCCGTGTTGTATGACACCAATGGGAATGTCCGGGCTACGCATCGATTCTTTTTAAACGGCACGCCACTGGCGTCGTGTGGAATGGATTCACAAGTGGGATCCAACGATTGCCTCGACATTCTCACACCCATCGCGGGAGGGTAGCATGCCGACACAATTGCGTACCGAATGGGCGTTCGACACCAGTCAGTTCACACCGCACCAGTTCCAAGCCAGATCGCTGCTTTCCGTAAGTTTCAATGTGATGTGGAACTGGATGCGAACGCACTTCATCAGTTTTCGCCGGAGCATTCAGGAGCATGGGCTCAGTTGGGTGATCATCCGCACCGAAATCGATTATCACGACCGCGTGACATATTTCGATGCGGACGGATTTGAAGCGGTGGTGCAGAATGTCAAGCTTCGGCGAAACCGGATGCTCGAATTTCACGTTGAATTTCGGACTGACGAAAAGCGGATCGCCACGGTGACCATCCTTTTATTGGCTGTAAAAGTAACGGATCACGATTCGCTGTCGGCTCTGCCGGGCAAAGTCGACCACACGCTTGTGGATCTGTTGTCTTCTGCTGAAATCCATCCCACCGTTCCTGCGCGTGTGGTTCCGGCCCTTCTCGAAAAGATACAACAGTATGCCACTCCAGTAGCCGAAGGCCTCTATCCGTTTACCGTGCATCGCCACCTCTGTGAAGTGGCCGATCAGTGGTGTTTTGTCGAGCTAGCCGGCCTCGCCGGCGCCGGCCGCGAATCGCTCGTCACCGCTCATCTTAATAAAGGGGCCGACCTCCTGCGGGGACTGAGCGAGCCGATGAAATCCCTTCGGGCCGAGCTGAGGCATGCCTATTTCTTGTTCGACGAGGGCCGCGTCGAAACGATGTCATATGTACTGGGCGAGAGGGTCTACTTCGTCCACCGGCTCCTCGGCGGCCAGGCGAACCAGGAACCCTATGCGACGGTCATTGAAGAATTTTGATGACCAATCGCGCTGCCGAATGAGCAGCGCGACCGCCACACCCATACGCTAGAGGCAGACTCAGTACGACCGTTCACGACAGGCCTCCCCAGTGTGCCATCGCCACGTGTTGTTATCCGAGCGATGAACAATCTCATTCCTGCGCAGGTGGCTATTACGCCTGCGTCGTCGAGCAAGTCTGCATTTAAATTTCAAACCTTCACCGCCTTTCCTTCTTCATATCCGACACGCCGCCTCGAATTCCCCGATGGGAGCGGGCGCCCTCGTTGAGGTAGCCTATCGATACTTCTCTATGTTGGCTCACGTCTCTCATTGGTTGCACCGTCGCCTGTTGTGGCTTTTACTGATCGCCTACGCGGCTGCGACGGTGCTGCCAGGACCGGGCCTGCGTCTCCGCGAAAGCTCGTTAGGAACGCTGCCCCTCGGCGGACATGATTTCAAGATCTCGATCCTCTTGCTGCTGCTGGCCTTGCTGCTCTTCAACGCCGGCCTCGGCATGAAGCTTTCCGATATGCGCGCGTTGACGCGCATTCATAAGCTGCTGACCGCGGGGTTGCTCGCCAATATTGTTGTTCCGATCAGCTACGCGGTCGTGATCACCCTACTCATGCGCTCGTGGCACAATCCGGATGAGACGCAGAACATTCTGGTCGGCCTTGCGCTGGTCGCCACCATGCCGATCGCCGGCTCGTCCACGGCCTGGACGCAGAATACGGACGGCCACTTGCCGTTGAGCCTCGCACTCGTGCTCTGTTCCACCCTGCTGAGCCCTCTGGCGACACCGCTGGCCCTGCACTTCTTTGCTTCGATGGCGAGCGGCGAGTACCGGGAGGCGCTCGATCATCTCGCGTCGTACGGCACCGGTCCGTTTCTCGGTCTGTGGGTTGTCCTCCCGGCGCTGATGGGCCTTGGCGTGCGCTACATGCTTGGAGACGCAACTGTGGCTGCGTGGAAGCCGACGGTGAAAATGATCAATGCAGTGGTCTTGCTGGTCCTGAACTATTCGAACGCCGCCGTGTCGTTGCCCCAGACCATTGCCCATCCGGACCCCGACTTCTTGTTGGTTACACTACCGATCACCTTGGGGCTCTGTCTTGCAATGTTCGCCTTTGCCTTCTTGCTCGGCCGACTACTGCATGCCGAGCGGGATCAGATCATCTCACTTGCCTACGGGTTGGGGATGAACAACAACGGCACGGCCTTGGTCCTCGCGTCCCTGGCGCTCGCTCAGTTCCCACGCGTGATGATTCCCATCATCTTCTACAATCTGCTGCAACATATCGTTGCGGGCGGCCTCCACCAATTTTTGACCGCTGAAAAACGTTACGCCAAACCGCTCCCTTCTGCGGCGTGAGGGCCGATTCATAGGCATACATCGCACTTGAGTCAATCGTGAAGAAGACAGTAAAGGAGGCAGCCATGAAGGTCCCGTTTACATTAGGGCCGGTCGGTCACTTCGGACTTGCCGTGCGTGATCCGCGCCGCAGCACGAACTGGTTCATCAGCGTGCTGGGATTGCGCAAAGAATTCGAGTTCGACGGAGGCATCGCGGTCGGCAACGATAACGTGACGATTGTCTTGTCGAAAGGCAAACCGTCACCGAAGACGATTGGTCACATGTCGTTTTATCTGCCGAATATGGCGACCTTGCGGAAGGCCCTCGCGCACTTGAAGAAACACAAGGTCGAGGTAGAAGATCCCGGCGACGAAATCGGCCCCGAAGCACCGGGCTCGCCGAACATGGGCGTGTGGTTTCACGATCCAGACGGCTATCGGTGGGAACTCTCCGTCCAGCGCGCAAAGTAAAACGCACAAAGCGAGGCGCGGCGACGGCACCGGATGGTAATGGAGAGGTGGCAATAACGACAGGAAGGAATACGCCATGGCCGTAACCTTGATTAACGTGTTTTCAGTCCCGAATGGGAAGGAAGATGACTTCGTGAAGTGGTGGCAGGACGTGAAGGGAACGATCACGAGGCAACCTGGATTTATCAGCGGAAAATTTCATCGAAGCGTCAAGCTGGACAGTCAATTCAATTTCATTAATATTGCGATATGGGAAAATGAAGAGGTGTATTGGAAGGCCTATGAGAAGAGCGTCACGCCGATGAAGACGAAGTTGGAGCAGTTGGGCGTTCAGATGGTGCCTGCGCTCTATCAGGTCGTGTTCGAGTATTAAGCCAATGAATGCCACTATCCCCCTCATGAAGGGAGATGCTTCATGCCCGAGTGCGGAGGCATCAGAACGGTTCACCGAGAAGCGCGAGGAAGAGCACGCCAGCCATGATTGCCATGGCACTGTGAAACGAGACGGAGAAGCCACACAGCGTAATCAGGAGCACCGTGGCGGCGGCACGTGGATGTGATGCGGGCAAAAGCAATTCCCCTAAGATCACCAATACCAGCGCCAGGGCGGAGGCAATCACCGGTGTGCCGACCAGATGATGG